>JAJRXL010000474.1 GCA_024276335.1 Bacteroidota bacterium | reverse complement strand
TTTCCTTCTCACATCGTCAATAACATCCTGCACCGTTTGATCGCCTTCGGGATCGTAATCGGCATGAAGGAGAAAATCCATCAGGCCGAACTCGAGCTGGCGCGCCATGGCCAGGGCGCTGTTGAAATAGCGGGAATCCACCAGTCGGTGCAGCAGGTCGGGGGGCATCGGCTCGTTGGTGTCGTAATGCCGGGCAAAGATGGCAAGAGATTCCGGCGACCATGCCCAGTTCTCGAAAAACTGGCTCGGGAGCTCGATGGCGTCCCACGGCACGCCGTTCATACCGGACACGTGCAACTCGTCGACCCTGGTAAGGAGGTGATGGAGGCCGTGTCCGAACTCGTGGAACAGCGTAACGACTTCACGGTGGGAGAAAAGCGCGGGTTTGCCGCCCGAGGGCGAAGCGAAATTGCAGACGAGATTTGCGGCGGGAACCTGCATCCGGCCGTTGCGCCACATGCGATGCAGCACTTCCGACATCCAGGCGCCGCTGCGCTTGTTCCGCCGCGCGTAAAGATCTAGGAAAAATCGCCCCCGGATTGCACCGTCCATGTCTCGAATTTCGAAGAAGCGGACATCGGGGTGCCACGTGTCTGCCGCGCTTTCACGGATATCCAGCCCATACAATCGGTGGACGACTTCAAATAACCCCCGGAGCACCCGGTCTTCGGGGAAGTACGGTTTCACGTCCTCGTCGGTAAAATGAAACCGGTGGCGCTTGAGTTCCTCCGCCGCGAAATTGACATCCCAGGCTTCCAGTTTTTCCAGGCCCAGTTTTGTTGCAGCGAACCGGCTGAGATCATCGAATTCACGTTGGGCCACGGCACGCGAGCGCTCGAGTAGATCGTAAAGAAAGTCCTTGACGTCATCTACCCTGTGCACCATCTTTCGGGCAAGAGAGAGCTCGGCGTAATTCCGGTAGCCTAAGAGCCGTGCCTCTTCCTTGCGCAGCCGGAGGATGTCCTCGATGATTTTCGTGTTGTCAAGTTCACCTTTCGTCGCTCTCGTGACGTATGCTTCGTACAACTCCCGGCGAATGTCCCGGTTCCGGCAGTACGTGATCATGGGTACGTAACTTGGCTCTTCTAGTGTCACCTTCCAACATGTCTCACCGTGCCCGTCTTTGACCGCCCGTTCACGGGCGGCGGTGACGATGCTTTCCGGAACACCGTCGAGATCCTCCCGTTTCGTAATGATCAGTTCCCAACTGTTGGTGGAATCGAGAACGTTTTCCGTGAACCTGGTGGAAAGCAGGCCCAGCTCTTGGCGCAAGGACTTCAAGCGTTTCTGCTTATCCTCGTCGAGGTGTACACCGGCCAGCTTGAAATCACGGAGCTCGAGTTCGATCGAACGGCGTCGCGCCGTGGGAAGGCTCGGGAAATCATCGCTGGCGGCAATGGTCTCGACGGCGGCATACAGGCCCTTATGCTGTCCCCTTTCGTTGTTCCACGCAATAAGAAGGGGAATGCAGGCATTGTATTCCTTGCGAAGAGCTTCCGAGTTCATGACCGCGTTGAGGTGCTCCACCGGCGCCCATACCCTGTTCATGCGCTCCTCGATGTTGTTCAGGGGAACGATGAAGGTGTCGTAGGAAATAATGCTCCCGGAAGCGAGGAGCTCTTCGATGCGGTCCCGTGCCTCGGTCAAGGCGCGTTCCACGGCGGGCTGGACGTGTCCCGGCCTGATCCGGGAATATTGCGGGAGATCGATCGAATTGAGGAGAGGGTTATCGTTCATTTACCAGGCTTTCCAGAATGTACGTGCGTTTCAAGATCATCTCATCGTTGTTTGCGTAATGCCCCGGCTTCTTTGTGCCTGCACCTTGTGATAGTCGTTCTTGTGGAGGATAACCGCCGATGTCCTCTCCCTGCGACTGGGTTCAGAAATCGTAGCTCGTATCGATGTCACGTGGAATCGCGCGCAGGGCGTGGATGACGCCCTCGATTTCGTCGTTCATGACACCATACCGGTCGAGGAGCTTTCCGGCGCGGTCATAGTCACCTTCGGCTTCGATGGTCAGGAGCTCGCGCGCAAGGTCAGCCAAGGCGTCGAAAAAGGAACCGCGGTCGAGCGTGTACTTATTGTTGTCGGTGCGCTGGATTGCGCCTTTTTCCCGCAGGAAATTGAGCTGGACGAGATTGGCTTTCCCGTGCGCTTCCTCCGCTCCGAAGCGAAGCGACCTGAAAAGTCCCGCCACGTACG
>JAJRXL010000473.1 GCA_024276335.1 Bacteroidota bacterium | reverse complement strand
GATATCGCCGACTTCATCAATGAACAAGGTCCCGTGATTGGCCTGCTCGAATTTCCCGGTTCGCAGTCGATCCGCGCCGGTGAACGCACCTTTCTCGTGACCGAAGAGTTCGCTCTCCAGCAGTGATTCCGGAAGTGCAGCGCAGTTCACTACCACGAATGGTTTATCCCTCCGCTTGCTGGCATGGTAGATGGCGCGGGCAATCAATTCCTTTCCCGTTCCGCTTTCTCCGCGTATCAAGACCGTGGCGTCGCTGGCGGCCACGCGCGCGGCGGTATTCAGCACCTCCTCCATCTCGCCGCTCTGGGATACAATTCCTTCGAACGAATATTTCTTTTCGAGCAGCTTCCGGAGTTCACGGTTTTCCCGCACCAGATGCGATCGCTCGATTCCCCGCCGAACTAGGATGAGCAGCTCGTCCAGGTCCACAGGCTTCTGGATGTATTCGAACGCCCCTGCTTTCATTGCCTCGACCGCGTTTTCGACGCTGCCGTAGGCGGTCATGATGATGACGGGAATATCCGGGTTGATGGAATGAACCTCCCCGAGCAATTCCAGCCCGCTGAGGTCGGGCATCTTGAAGTCCGTGCAAATCACGTCGACCGCGTGATCGCGGACCCATTCCAATGCATCCGTCCCGGAACCGGCGCTCTTTGTTTCGAATCCCTTTTTCCGCAAGAACCCGGCCAGCGATTCGCGCTGGGCTTTCTCATCGTCCACGATGAGCACGGTCTGTTTCATGGCGTACCTCGTTTCAGGTTGTCGTGATACATGTGATGCACGTGCGATCCATACCGATTCTTTCCTTCCATTTCAGGCCTCGTTCGGGTTCCCGGTTCTTCGTGGAAGCGTTATAACAAATTCCGTTCCTTTTCCTTCTTCGCTCCTGACGGTGATGTCGCCCCCGTGTTCACTGATAATCTGGTGCACGATGCTCAAACCCAACCCAGTTCCCGTCGACCTGGTGGAAAAATAGAGGTTGAAGATTTTCGACATGTACTCCGCCGGGATGCCTTTTCCCGTGTCCCGCACGGTAATGACAACCCGGTCGGCGTCCACCGCGCCGGTGACGATAATCCTGTCTCCGTTCACGCAGGCCTCGATGGCGTTCTGCACGAGGTTGAGAAGCACCTGCTGCATCCGGTTCACGTCCACAATGATTTCGCCATCCCGGGAGACATCGAGATCAAGGTGAACACCGGCATGGGATGCCTGGCTCTCCAGGGCCTTGATTTCGGATTGCAGGAGCTCCCGGAGTGAAGTACGGCTAAAAGTCAGCGGTTTAGGACGCGCGAACTCGAGAAATTGCTGGATGATTTCGTTCACGCGTTGCACCTCTTGCCGCACGGTTTGAACCAGCTCGCGGAATTCCGCCGCGTCTTCCCTGGGAGTAAACTCGTGAGCGAAGCGCTGGGCGATTACCCCGATGGCATTGAGCGGATTTCGTATTTCATGCGCTACCCCGGCGGCGAGCTCGCCCATGGCGCTCAGCTTTTCCCTGCGCTGTAATTCGGCCTGAACGCGCCGCTGCTCGGTAAGGTCTTTTATCACCGCCACGACCGTGTTGACACCACCATTCACATCATGAATGATGGAGGTGCTGATACCCGCGATGATATTCCTCTCGCCCAGAGAATACGAGTGCTCCTCGTACTCGATAGGTTTTCTCGTGCGCAGCGTTTCCTCGATGCTGGAAGCGTCGGGAATGACCGCGCGACAGGTCTTGCCCAGCACCCGTTCCGCGTTCACGCCGAAAAGCTTTTCGGCCGCCTTGTTGAACACCATGATCTTCCCGGTGTTGTCCGCCGCTACCACCCCGTCCGCCATGTTGTCCAGGACCCGGTCGGTGTAGCCGCGCACAACCCGGTGTTCTTCCCTGAGTATCTGGTACCGCTGCCGCACGAGGAGAAAACCGAAAGCCAGGCCGCCCAGCACCACCACGATCACCGCCATGACGATCATACGGTTGCGGCCGCGATGGAGAATCGCCTGCGTGCGTTTCGTGGACAAACCGATGCGCGTAAGCGCAAAGAATTCTCCTTCGATGTACAAGGGGCGAACGACTTCCAGGACTTCCCGCCCCTCGTACGTAACCTGGTGCGCCAGCAGCGTGTCTCCTCCCAGGGCGGAGCGCAGGAATGGGTCACCCTCGATGGAACTCATTTCCTTCACCCCGCGGGTGGCGGAAATAATCCCGTACTCGTCCTGGAGCACGACGTATTCTATCTGGGGATTTCGCCCGATATCCTGGATGTAACGCCCCAACCCGATACGTTTCCGGAAGCGAAGGATGTGTTCCGCATCCAGGCCGGCCAGGATGAACCCGGAACGGTGGTTTCTCCTGTACGCCACGAGGTACTGTCTCCTGCCCACGACAGGATTGTTCCACGTCCCCAGGTCAACCCATTCCACGTCGCCGCGATTCACGGACCGTATGGAATCCAGGAGCTCGTGTTGAATCAGCGCGTCCCGGTTCACCCCCGCCACGGAAGAGATGACGATCCTGCCTTCCCCGTTTCCCACGGCCAGGAAGTCCACGTCCGCTCGTTTCACGTGCCGTTTCAGGATTGCCGAGGTCAGCGCGCCGAACTGCTCCAGGTCCGAAACGTGTGCGCAGACGGTCACGAGTTTCTCCGTCAAGAGACGTTGAAATTCGTTCGAAGAGAGCAGGTTTATCTCGCTGGCCGTGTTGAGGGCTTCGATGAGCGTTGCGCCTTCCGCCTCCAGGGACGACCGGAGGTCCCACCGGCTTTCCTGGAGCTCGTTGTACCCGAACCACACCATGAGAACGGCGAGCACGATGATACCGACAAGGAGGAACTTGACGGGGCGGGAAAATGAGTGCGGTAAATCCTTCATGATGCGGGATGACAGTAGGCGCCCATACCGGCTACGAGTCCTCGTAGTTTTCCGGAACGAGATTCCGCTCGACGATTTCAATCACGATGTGCAGGATCTTGATATGCAATTCCTGGATACGATCCGCCGTTCGACCGGGTACGACTACGGAAAGATCGACCAGCTCTGTCAATCGACCGCCGCCTTTGCCCAGCAACCCGACGGAAACCATGCTGCGTTTTTTTGCTTCCGCCACTGCGTTGATGACGTTCGGGGAATTCCCGCTGGTGGAGATGGCGAGAAGGACATCGCCTTCCTTGCCGAGTGCTTCCACCTGGCGGGAGAAGACATACTCGAAGCCGTAATCGTTGGCCGTACAGGTCAGGTGGGCGGGATCGCTCAGAGCCAGTGCCGGCAACGGTCTGCGATCCTTGCGGTACCGCCCGCTGAATTCCTCGGCAAAGTGCATGGCATCGCTCATGGATCCCCCGTTGCCGCAGGCAAGCACCTTCCCGCCGGATGAAAACGCCTTCGCCACCGCGTCGGCGAAACGCTGTACCGCGTCGATCAAGACCGGATCGGTGCGCAGGCGGGCAAGGGCGTCTTTCGCGTCGTCGAGCGATCGTTCGATGGTTTCCCTGGGAGACTCAGTCATGGGATTTCAACTCCTTTGAAAAACGTAATGGGGAAACGCGGTCGCGCCTCCCCAACAATAACCAGCCGCTGTGATTACTGCAGCGCGTCGAGCCGGAGCTTTTCCAGCCGTTTCGCGGAATCTTCCTCGATTTCCCGGTGCAGGGAATTCCCGTTTGCGTCCATGGTCACGATGGCGGGGAATTCCTTCGCCTCGTAAACCCACATGGCTTCCGGAACGCCGAATTCCTCGAGAAAATACACGTTCTTGACATCCACCAGCGACTCGGCGTAGTACTGGGCCGCCCCCCCGATGGCGTTCAGATAGACGGCGCCGTGTTCCTTCAGGCCGGCCAGGGTCTTTGCTCCCATGCCGCCTTTGCCAATCACGGCCCGGATACCGAATTTCTTGATAATCTCGGCCTGGTACGGTTCTTCCCTGATGCTGGTCGTGGGACCCGCAGCTTTAACCTGCCACTTTCCGTTTTCGTCCTTGATCATGACCGGCCCGCAGTGGTACAACACGCCGCCGTTCATGTTCACCGGCGCGTCGTGGTCCATCAGATACTGGTGCAGGGCGTCCCTGCCCGTGAAAATCGCCCCGGTAATGAGCACCACGTCTCCGACCTTGAGAGAGCGTATCTGCTCTTCGCTGATAGGGGGCGTGAGGGTTATTTCCCGGCCCGTGCGGGGGATGCCTTCGCCCGCAGCCATCGGCGCCGGCTTTTCGGCGCGGAACCTCCAGCCCGTTATGGCACCGCTGGCAGGGTCGATGCTGACGATCTGCCGCCGGTAAGCCCAGCAGTCGTACGCCACCGATACGAAGAACGAAGCGGGCAAACGGTGGTACTTGCCGATCTTGCATCCCAGCAAGGTGACGTTGCCGCCGAATCCCATCGTGCCGATGTTCAACGTATTGGCTTTCTCCACGATGTATGATTCCAGCTTTGCCAGCTCGGGGTCGGGGTTCACGTCGCGACAGTCGCGGAAGAGCTGCTCCTTCGCGCAGGCGTAGCTGCTGGTGCGATCGCCGCCAATCCCGACGCCGAGGAAACCCGCCGCACATCCTTGCCCCTGGGCCTTCCAGACGGCATGCAGGATGCATTTCCGGATTCCTTCCAGATTTCGGCCTGCTTTGCCCAGGTGGTCGAGGTCGGCGGGCAGGGAGTACTGGATGTTCTTGTTCTCACAGCCTCCGCCCTTGAGAATGAGGCGCACTTCGATCTCGTCTTTCTCCCACTGTTCCCAGTGAATGACGGGCACACCATCGCCAAGGTTGTTGCCGCTGTTCTTGCCGGTCAGAGGATCCACCGCGTTGGGACGGAGCTTGCCGAGGCGGGTCGCTTCCGCGAGCGCCCATGCGATGTCCGCGTGCATGGCAATCTGGTTCGTTCCCACCGGCGTGTACACGACAAACGTCGGCATACCGGTGTCCTGGCAGATCGGGCCCGTGTTTTCACAAGCCATGTCGATGTTCTTGGTAATCGTCGCAAGGGCGACGGCAGCGCGGCTTCCCGGTGATTCCTCGTGGATTCTTGCCGCCATTGCCTCCCGCACATCATCCGGGAGGTTAGTTGAGGTCTCGATAATGAGATCGAGCATACTTTGCCGAAAATGTTCCATGACCAGTCCTCTGTTTAATCCAATGAAATGCTGCGGGCATGTTCCCCCATAGTAAAATTCTACCGATTTTCCTTGACAAAGACAAAGAAATACCACTCCCTTCCTTTAACTTACCGGCCGCCCGCATTTTACCGGCCGCCCGCATTTTCTTCCATGCGTTTTCCATGCCGTGCGACATAGATGCCGACAGTAAGCGCCAGCCCGTGATACATGGGTTCAATGCCGAGCGGGTACGCGGGATTATCCAT
>JAJRXL010000472.1 GCA_024276335.1 Bacteroidota bacterium | reverse complement strand
TTCTCATGTACACGTGCCCTGCGCCGGTGAACAAGCGCGCCGTGGGCCACCCGGCCTGCCCCGGTGTTTTTGGCTCCACCGACGGGTCGTACGCGATAAACCGGATCCATGGAATGGAGAACCAGTTTCTCGGCCACGTGCTCCGGTCGAAGCGCGTGCTGATTTCGTTCGCCACCGGGTCGCGGTATCGAGCGCCTAAAATAGGTCCCGTCATGTACCAGTATTTCTCCAGCAATCCTCCGCTGTTGTCATCGATATACGCGGTGCTGCGGTCGAACGGCAGTGATAGATGGACCGCCCAGCGGTTCATCTCTTTCAGGAACGTGGTTGACACGCCAAGTTGAAACCAGTCCATTCCCGTGGCCGTGCGCCATGCTTCGAACGCCCAAGGAATGACCAGCACGGGGCCGTACACGCCGTGGCCCATGCTTTCCGACCATACGCCTCCCATCCGGTCGAAACGGGGCATGCAATCCGCGGGGATACGCTTGTACCACGAATCGAGGAAACGGGTAGAGGCGTCCTCGTGCACGGTGCCTGCGCCCTTGAGCGCCAGCGACACGAAGAGCTTGCCGGTAATGCCGTCGCGTGTGTTCGGCGTGTTGAGATGCGCGGGACCCCAGGTCTGGTTGTACAGCCAATCTCCGTACAAAAGAACGATTTCGGGGGTGTTCGTGTACCAGAACAGCCACTCGCCAAGCTTGTCCCCAAACCGCTTCCTCTCGGCCGGAGTCATAGCGTCGTAAATCCAGTCGTACGCGAGGGCGTAGCTTCCGAAGTGTCCGCTGCCGGAGCGAGACAGTATCGAGCCGTCGCCCCAAACCGTGATAATCGCTCTCGCGTACTCGTTGGCGCTGGAATTACCGCGCGCGCGTTCCACGAGGTAGGCAAGGGCGGTGCACAACATGTCCGTCGGCCTGTGCCACACGCTGTTGATTTTCCTGAAGGATTTCCGGCGCACGAATTCATCGGCTTCCTTCTTGATCATCGCGTAATCCTCCGCCGTTATGCCGTTTCCCTCAGCCTTAGAAACCAGCGCAGGAATGCTTTCCGCGTTGATAAAAATGCGGGGATGCTCGTTCAGCTTGTATTGCGCGTTCGCGGTGAAGAGAACGCCGAGTATCATGCCAACGATAATTGTCCGAAAAACCATCTTTCCTCCCTGTTGTGCTATAACCTATGAGACGAACCATGTCCTGGGGGCCGTCCGGAAGTCTCGTGATTTTCGGGAACAATATCAAACGACCTCACGGGTTTTCCCCGGGTACTTGCAGGAGAGGCGCGAGATGCTTCCCGGTCAGTAGAGACAGAGGAGCCGGGGAGGGGACCAAAGACGTCGGCATAAAGGGTACGGCACATGCAGGACCCGCTCCCCTTTTGATTTTCATCGCGCGATTCTCTACTTTTTCGCACCAGCCGTTGGAGACGCCGTTCTCCTCCCAGCCAGTAACGACAGAGCAACCACGTTGATTATCCACGTCACCGACATGTAACCAGGAGCAAGCATGGAACCTTCCCAGCGAAGCCTTCCCAAGAACGCCTATACCCCTCTCGAACCCGGGGAAACCTACGAGCCCGTCGTGCCCAACGACGCGCCCCTGCCGGAAGTCACACCGTACTCGGTCACTTGGGGCCTGATCTACGCCGTGGTTTTTTCGGCGGCGGCGGCATACCTGGGGCTGAAGATCGGGCAGGTATTCGAAGCGGCGATTCCCATTGCCATCCTTGCCGTTGGACTGAGCGTCGCCGCCAAGAGAAAGAACGCCTTGTCCGAAAACGTCATCATCCAGTCCATCGGGGCCGCTTCCGGGGTCATCGTGGCGGGAGCGATTTTCACGATTCCCGGTTTGTATATCCTCGGCCTCGAAGCGGACTTCTACCAGATTTTTCTGGCTTCCCTTTTCGGTGGCATCCTGGGAATCCTGTTTCTCATCCCGTTCCGGAGATACTTCGTAAAAGAAATGCACGGCGAGTTCCCCTTTCCCGAGGCCACGGCTACGACCGAGGTCCTCGTTGCGGGCGAGACGGGAGGGCGACAGGCGAAGATCCTGTTGAGTGCGGCCGCGGTAGGCGGGTTGTACGATTTCTTCGTGTCCGGATTCGGCCTGTGGAAAGAAGTGGTGACGAGCCGTGTGTTCGGTTGGGGCCAAGCCCTGGCCGACAAGGTGAAGCTGGAATTCCGCCTCAACATCGGAGCGGCGGTTATGGGCCTGGGATATATCGTGGGACTGAAGTACGCTGCCATTATCGCGGCGGGGTCGTTCCTGGCCTGGTGGGTGCTGATTCCGCTTGTGTATTTCATCGGCCAGTACATCCCCGGGCCGATCCTGCAGTCCACGCTTCCCATTGCGCAGATGTCGCCGAGCCAGATTTTCAGTGATTACGTGCGGCACGTGGGGATCGGCGGTATCGCGGCGGCGGGAATCATCGGCATCCTGAAATCGTGGAGAATCATCGCGGGAGCGTTCAAGCTCGCGGCCTCGGAAATCTTCGGGAAGAGCGACGAAAAGAGTGTTCTGCCGGAAAAGGAATCGCGGGTGCAGCTCGACATCAAGATGAAGTGGGTCATCACCATGCTGGTCAGCGCGTTCCTGGGCATCTTCCTGTTCTTCCTGTTCGGGGTGGTGAACGGAGTCGTCCTGTGGGCGGTGGTGGGGCTGCTTATCGTGATCATCATCTCGTTCCTGTTCACCACCGTGGCGGCCCGCGCCATTGCGATCGTGGGTACCAACCCCGTGTCGGGCATGACCCTGATGACCCTGATTCTCAGCTCGGTCATCCTGGTCAACGTGGGCCTGAGCGGAAGCAGCGGCATGCTTGCCGCGCTCATCATCGGCGGCGTGGTATGCACGGCCCTGTCCATGGCCGGCGGCTTCATCACCGACCTGAAGATCGGCTACTGGCTGGGGACCACGCCGCGTACGCAGGAGCGATGGAAGTTCCTGGGCACGCTGTTCGCCGCCGCGTCCGTGGGCATCGTCATCCTGGTGTTGCACAAGACGTACGGGTTCGGGCCGGGAGGCCTGGAAGCCCCGCAGGCGTCGGCCATGGCCGCGGTCCTGGAGCCGCTGATGTCCAACCAGCCTGCGCCCTGGCTGGCCTACATGGCGGGCGTGGTGCTCGCGCTCATCCTGGAAATGATCGGCGTGCCCCCTCTGGCCTTTGCCCTCGGCATGTACCTGCCGCTGCATCTCAACACCCCTATCCTGGCAGGAGGTCTCATCGCCCATTTCGTCAGCACGCGCTCCAAGGACAAGACGCTCAACGACGCCCGCCGCGAACGAGGGACGCTCATCGCGTCCGGGTTCATCGCCGGGGGAGCCATCATGGGCGTGCTTTCCGCCTTCATCGTGTTCGGAGGGAAGCAGCTCATCAACCCGGATTGGACCCTCATGCAAGCTATCGGCACCGAGCACTGGGTGGAATCCACTGGCGGCGAAATCCTCGGCTTCTTCATGTTTCTCGTCATCTGTGTTTACATGATCTGGGATTCCATGAGAGCAAAAGCTTCGGAGTAACGGCGGCGCACTGTATGATGAACCCTGGCACCGGGCACGGGCTTTGAGACATGCACTGACTTCATTCAAAAGGAGGAGCCGGACATGATTGACGACACGATCGAAGAAGAATACGAAGACGAAAACGACGAGTCCGAACTGTCGCGCTTTCAATGCCCGGTCTGCGGCTGGACCATCGACGTTAAGGAGCAGACGGGATACCACGTGCAGGAGTTGACGCCATGGATGATCGCGTGCGGGAGTTGCGGGGCGGAAATCGAGCTGGACAACGACAATCTGCCCATCCTGCCGCCCTGAAATTGCGGCTTCCGGTACTACGGATCAGCATCCTGTGGCAGTGAGCGGAGTCGATACGCGGCGTGAGCGTAGCGGCTTCGGATCCCAGCGTTATTTCGACCGGGAAAAGACGCGGCAGAATCGATCCGGAATTGAAAGGGAGTTCAAGCAACCCGAAAAATCGAGGTTGAAGCGGCGAAGAAGTTCACCGGTCGACGTTTCGCTCATGCTTCAGGCGGTACAGGTAGTTCTCGGCGTCACGTACGGCGAGGACCTCCTCCGCCTTTTTTTCCTTTCCCCGCCGTCGGTACGCGGCCGACAGCAGTTCCACGATGCTGTCCCTGATCCCGATCCGTACCGGTAAATCCCGGACCTGGAGCCAGGCCCTCTGGTTGAAAAACACCTCGAGCCGCGAAATCACCCGCCAGGGCCGCGCCGTATCAGCGACCGCGAGGGAGAGCACGTGCCGCAGCCGCGACTGGACGTCGGCGTGGAAGTGGACGCTGTCCGGGAAGCGTGCGCGTTCCCGTGCGCGTGCCAGGGTGACGGCCACGGTCAGGGAGTCCGGCAGCATGTCCCGGAGGCGGTAGCGGTACATCGGCAGCATGCGCACGCGTACGGGCTCGGGGCGGTTGTGCGGGAACCCGGTCTTGGCCAAGGCGTAGATCAACCCCTGTGCCACGTCGAAGGTCATGTTGGTGCGCACCAGTTGCAGGGCGGCGGCGACAAGAAGTTCGCCACCGGCGCCGACGGCCAGGTGGAAATTGTCGAGAATAGTCTTTTGGATGAACAGTGCCTGGTTGTGCGAACGCTGGACATCGCCCGCGGGAAGCCCCTTGCGCGTGCGCAGGAACTGGAGCGTCTCCACCGGGTTCCGGTAACCGAGGATTTCCAGGATGCCCAATACCTGCGAGAAACCGACTTCCACGTAGTAGCGGATGGGTCCGCGGTGCACAAGCGAATCCACCCTCCGCATGAACGCGCGAATGCCTCCGGCGCGGGCGTTGGCCAGGATATTGAAACTGGTGGTGTCGGGAAAACCGAGGTCGTAGTACGTGTCGCGTGGAATGGAGAGTATCTCCATGATCCCGCTGTCGGGCTGGATGCTCAGGAGGTGGATGGCGTCAGCGCGGGCGCTGCGTGAACCCAGGCGAGAATCCACTCCCACCAGCAAGACGTTAATGACCCGGCCCCGCAACGCGGGCGCGCGCGAAATGCCGCCCAGCCTGCTTTGCACGATAGAATCGCCCCGGCGCAACTGCCGCATGCGCTCCTGCCAGGGAAGGGAATCGAGCTGTGCCCAGATAGTGGTGTCGATAGCATGAAACGCGGAATCGTCCTCGGGCGAGATGGCCTCCGCTTCCCGCCGGACCCTTTCGACTTTCTCTTCCAGGTCTGCTTCACGCAGGGTGTAATAAAGATCGTTCGTCACGCTTCCCACCTTTGCCAGCACCGCGCGGGTCGTTTCCACGGGTGAAGGAACGGCGGGAAACATCGAAGAGACAAACCACCAGGTCAGGATGAAAGCGGCGGCATGAAACACGAACCGAACGAGGCGCCGCCGTCGCGGCGTGTTTTCCTGGCCCGTTGATTCAGGTTCCGGTTTTCCCGTGGTGTTCGACATGCTCTTCCGGCGTCATCGTATCATGAAGTACTTTGCCTCGGGGTGATGCACAACCAACGCCGTCGTGCTTTGCTCGGGCACGAGCTGGAATTCGTCGGTAAGGGAAACCCCGATCCGCTCCGGGCGAAGCAGGGTGAAGAGCTTGCGCTGATCCTCCAGGCTTGGGCAGGCCGGGTATCCGAACGAGTAGCGGGAACCCCGGTAGCCCTGGGAAAACAGCTTCCGCACGTCGGGGGCGTCCTCGCCCGCGATGCCCAGCTCTTTTCGCATGACCGCATGCTGATACTCCGCCAGTGCTTCCGCGCTTTCCACGCTCAGGCCATGAAAGAAGAGGTAGTCCTGGTACCGGTCGGCCGCGAACAGTTTGCGCGCATGGGCGGAGGCAACGGCACCCATCGTGACCGTGAACGCGCCCAGCACGTCGAAGACGTTGCTGTCCACCGTCCGGAAGAAATCGGCGATGCACAAACGGCGCCCTCCAGGTTGGCGCGGGAATGTGAAGCGAAACCATTCCACCAGCGTCCTCTCCTCGTACCGAGGCCAGGAGCCCGCT
>JAJRXL010000471.1 GCA_024276335.1 Bacteroidota bacterium | reverse complement strand
GATAGACGCGGAAAAGGCGAGGAGCACGATGCGGTACGGGAGCGCTGGCGGGAATGGTTTCATAATCGTATGATGCCGGTTATGGTCATGAGGAAGGTGCCCGCGCGTTTGCGTGCCGGGACAATGCCAGTTTTACGAGCACCGTGGCGATGACGGTGCCGGCCAGCGCCTGCGCCACGACCAGGGGAAAGGAAAGTTCACGCACCACCATCCCGGCGGGAGTCCATCCCAGCCAGTCCCACGAACCCGGGAAGGCACGGCGGGCGAAAGGGAAGTACAGCACGTCGCAGGCGCCGCCCCACCAGAACACCAGCGCGGCCAGGCCCACCCGCCAGCTCGCCGCGAACACCACAGCCAAGGTGAGCACGATCTGGAAGGTCACCTGGATGATCCGGTAGGCGTTGAGACTCACCTGGTAGTGCGCCAGCATGCCCGGATCGGCGGCAATGACTGCCCCGCTGGTTTCGTTCGTGCGCACGACGTACGCGTAGCCGAGCACGTCGGCCACGGTCCAGGCCATGATCCAGAAGACCAGCGCCGCCGGGAAACGCAGCGCAGGGGAACGCGCCGCCAGCAGGACGGCCAGCGCCGCCAACCCCACCAGGATTCCGTACCCGGCAAGCGTGCGCTGGAACAAGAGGTCCAGGATTATGGATGTCGAGAGGGTCATGATGCGATTCGAGGCGCGGTGCGCGGCGGGACACGAACCCGCTTATGCCCGCGCGGGCGGAGGCATGCCGAGAACAGGATGGGGCTTGTACGGCTCCTCCAATGCTGCGATTTCGTTTTCGTCGAGGCGGACGTCCAGGGAGCGGACGGCAACCTCTAGGTGCTCCGGTTTCGTGGCGCCGATGATCGGCGCGGTCACGCCGGGCTGATGGAGCAGCCAGGCCAGCGCGATTTGTGCCGGGGCGATGCCGCGTTTCCCGGCCACTTCGAGGACGGCGTCCAGCACGTCGAAGTCCTTGTCTTCCTGCAGGAGTTGGCGGCTATAGTCGTCGGTCTTCGCCCGCAGCGTGGGTTCCATACGCTCGCGGCGGCGGCTCCCGGTCAGGAAACCACGGGCCAGCGGACTCCAGGGCAGCACGCCCACCCCTTCGGCACGGCACAGCGGCATCATCTCCCGTTCCTCCTCGCGGTACACGAGGTTGTAGTGGTTCTGCATGGAGACGAAGCGCGTCCATCCACGCGCGTCGGCGCGGTGGAGTGCCGTGGCGAACTGCCAGGCGTACATGCTCGAGGCCCCGATGTACCGCACCTTGCCCGCCTTCACAAGGTCGTGCAGCGCTTCCAGCGTTTCGTCCAGCGGCATTTCGTCGTCCCACCGGTGGACCTGGTACAGGTCGATGTAATCGACCTGCAATCGTTTCAGCGAGGCGTGGCATTCATCGAAGATGTGCTTTCGCGAGAGGCCCTTCCGGTTGGGGCCCTCTCCCATCGGGAAATACACCTTTGTAGCCACCACCACCTCGTCGCGGCGTGTAAACTCCCGCAACATCCGGCCCGTGATTTCTTCGCTGCGCCCCAGGGAGTACATGTTGGCGGTGTCGAAGCAGTTGATGCCCAGCTCTACCGCCTTGCGGAAGAACGGCCGGGCCTCGTCTTCCTCCAACACCCACGGTCGCCATGCACTCGAACCGTAGGACATGCAACCGAGGACGAGCCTGGAAACTACCAGTCCCGACTTGCCGAGTCGTTGGTATTTCATCCTGTTTTCCCCTGGTCAGCGATGCGCTGCATGCCTCGTGAGGCGGAATCAGCGAGGATCAGAACTCCTTGGCGCCGTTCCGCTTTTTGAAGTCCGAGATGTATTTTTCCGGATCCTTCTTGAATTTCGGGATGCAGTCCTCGCAGCAGAATCCGTACACGGTACCTTCGTACTCCAGCGTTACCTTGGGGTCGATCTCGTGTTCGGAAACCACCATGCAGTACTTGTTGACCGGGGCGGCTTTAGCGGTTTCCGTGGTTTCGGTGGAAGTCTGTTCAGTGGCCTCTTCGGTTGCCTGTTCGGTGATTTCCGTTTGATGGGCCTGGGTGTCCGCTTCCTGCTTCTGGCCGCAGGCGGAGACCATGAACACGAGAAGAAGAGTGGCGAGGATTAGTTTCATGTGGATTTTCTCCCGATTTTCTCTTAGGATAATGAATAGTTCATTCAATAAAAATACGTATAGACCGCTTTACCGCCAACTCCCTTTTTGCCGGGGAGGGAACGAGTGCCGGAAAATAACGGTTGGTGATTGCGCCGCGGGAAGCGGCGGCTTGTACAACGAATGAGGATCGTGACATGGCTGTCATCGTTTGCTCGCGCTGCGGGCAGGAAAAAGAAGCCCTCGGGGCGACCGCGTTTTACACGGGAGAAGTACGCGAGAAACTCCTGGCCCATGCCTGCCGGGACTGCTGGCAGGAGTGGCTGAAAGTCCAACTCATGCTGGTGAACGAGTACCGTCTCGATCTCACCGACCCGCGCACAGACGAGATACTCGACGAGCAGGTGCTGGCGTTTTTCAATCTCGGTGAACCGGACACGCCGGACCTGCCCGGCTCTCTCCCGCCGCCCATCGCTGAGTAAGAAGCCACCATCACACCTTCTGTCAATACAGGTTGAAGCGCAGTAGGGGCGAGAAGAAGAAGAGCGAGCGTCCCTGCCAATCCTCGGGGCTGGGATAGTAGATGTACTGGAAGTTGAGACCGATGAAACTGCTGATGAAGTAGGTCGCCGAGGCATAGACGCCGTTGCCCGCGTAGCCGAGCGTCGTTTCGAACCGTGCGTATCCTTTCTTCATCGAAGAACGGTAGCTCATCAGGAACAAGACCAGCGCGCGCGTGACCTCGGTTTCCGGGGATTGTCCGGGCGTGTCGTGGAGCGTGGTGTTTCCGGATTGATTACGTGCTTGCAATCCGGTTGATACGGGATGGAAAACGACTTGTGGATCCGTGAGCTTGTCGCCGTCCTTGATCATCCGCCGCATGTTGTAGGCCCCTCCGCCGACAACGAACCGGAGGGTATTTCCCGTCGGGCCGATGTCCACGAAGAATTCCATGTACGCCACCCCGCCCCACTTTGAGCCGAAGATAAGGCTCTCGTCCCGGTAGTTGACCATGTCCGGATCGTCAAAGGCCTGGAAGTACCCCGTGCCCCCGCCGCCGATCGATCCCTCGTACATGGCGAAGGAGCCGAAGCCGCCGATGCCGCCGGAGACCTTGCGCTCCGAGGAGGCCAGGATGCGTGTCGCGAAGGGAACCTGCACGCCAGCACGGAAATGCTTCGACCCGATACCGATGCGCGTAAAGCCCGCCGTATGGAGAGGCAACCCCAGCATGTAATCCCCCTGCGCGATCGTGATGCCGAGGTCGCGGTTCGGCCGGGCGTTGACTCCCTCGGTCGAGATTTCCAGGTCTTTCGACGTCCACCAGGATTCCTCGCGGTGCGCGCGCACCCAGCGGTAGCTTTCGATCCTGTCCGGGTTCACTTTCTCGTACGTGAACTGGAGGGATTTCAGCTTTTCCACGATATCCTGCCCGAGGAGCCAACCGATTTGTTCCTCGCCCACGACGGGTTCGGGTTTCTCCCACCTGGTGTCGGAAATAATGAAGAATCTGGAGAGCTTTCGTGTCGCGGAGTTGCCTAGCATCGTAACCGCATACGATTCCCGATCGTGTGCGCCGGAGACGTAGCCGCCCCGGAGCATGTCGTTCTCTTCCAGCGTGCGCTTGATACGGGCCGAGAGGTTTTCGTCCTCGATGAAGTAGCCCGTTTC
>JAJRXL010000009.1 GCA_024276335.1 Bacteroidota bacterium | reverse complement strand
GAATCCCACCCCGGCGCATACGCATGCTGACGGTGTGGATTACGTACCTACCAGCGCGCCGGTGTTACTGGGGCATCATTTCGCGTCCATCGCCGGGGCCAGTCCGATCGTGGGTCCCATCATCGCGGTGACTTTCGGCTGGATACCGGCCATCCTGTGGATACTGCTCGGCGGGATCTTTTTCGGTTCGGTGCACGACTTCACCTCGCTCGTGGCTTCGGTGCGCCATCAGGGGCGTTCGATCGGGGACGTCATCGAGGAATACATCGGCGTGAGCGGGAAGCGTCTCTTCATCCTTTTCAGCTTTGCCACGCTTGTCCTGGTCGTCGGTGTTTTCACCGATATCGTTGCGCGGACGTTTGTTTCCATTCCATCAGTGGCGACGTCGTCCGCCCTGTTTCTCCTTTTGGCGGTGGTTTTCGGCGTATCGGTGTACCGGATGAAGCTTCCGCTCCTTCCCACCAGCGTAGCGGGCGTGGTTGTCTTGTTTGCGTGCGTGTGGCTGGGAATGGAGTTTCCCATTTCCTTGGGATATGACGCATGGGTATATCTTCTCCTCGTGTACATCTTCATTGCTGCGGTAACCCCGGTGTGGATACTCCTTCAGCCGCGTGATTATCTTAACAGCTTCCTGTTATACGCCGTGCTTCTTGGCGGCGTGGTCGGCCTGGTCCTGACCAACCCGGGCATCGAGATGGATGGGTTCGGAGGGCTGTACAACGAGAACCTCGGCTACATGTTTCCGATCCTGTTCGTCACTATAGCTTGCGGTGCTATCAGCGGGTTCCACAGCCTCGTGGCCTCGGGTACCACGTCGAAGCAACTGAACCGGGAAACCGACGCGAAGCTGGTTGGTTACGGGGGGATGCTCATCGAGGTGCTCCTGGCAGTCCTGGCCCTGATCTCGGTCATGGTTTTAACCCGTGGTGAATACGAGCCGCTGATGAAGGAACACGGGCCGGTGTACATTTTCGCGCACGGTATCGGGCGGTTTCTGACGACACTCGGTTTTTCGGAACACACGGGGATTACATTCGTCTCGCTGGCTGTCTCGGCCTTCGCGTTGACTTCGCTGGACACATGCACGCGTCTGATGCGTTTTCTCTTCCAGGAATTTTTCGAGAACAAATCTGGGCCCGATAATATCCTGCACACGAATCGATTCATCGGGACGGGCGTCGCGGTTATTCTGGGAGGCGGGTTGACGCTGAGCGGGCAGTTTTCCCAGGTATGGCCCATCTTCGGATCCGCGAACCAACTCCTGGCGGCGCTGGCGTTGCTGGCGGTGGCCGTGTGGTTGTCCCGGAAAGGCATGAAGAACTGGTACGTCATCGTTCCCATGATCTTCATGTTTGCCGTTACCACTACCGCGCTCGCCACTCTCCTCGTCAAGAATTTCGGGGTGCGGAACTGGGCGCTGGCAATCATGGCATTGCTGTTATTGCTTCTCTCGGTTATCCTTCTGTACCGGGCCGTGGCAGTCCTGCGACGACCGATCCACGACCATTCGACAAAAACCGGAGCGGCACGATAATTCTCCGCCAGGCCGTTCTTATAATTCCCTGATTTTTCATTCCGCTGGTTTTCCGGACACTCGTCCGCCATGCATGATTGATCGCTTTGAGTTTCGCCGGCGTTTTGCGTTTATGCCCGCGACGTTGATCGACATGGAGGATTAAGCGTATTTTCAATCTTCGAGCTCTCGTCACGGAGCATCCTTCCCACTCACGAAATCGTTGTATCATTGCATGAAAAAGGTTATGCCGAAAAAGAAACTGTTTGCCCGCATGCTGGACAAGGTGGAATTCATCGGGAACGCCCTGCCGCACCCAGCCACGATTTTCGGAATTCTCGCTCTCCTGGTGGTAATTGTCTCCGCCATCACCGAGGCGGTTGGCCTGCAAGCCATTCATCCCGGGACACAGGAAATCATCACGGTTCGAAGTCTCCTCAGCGCGGAGGGTATCCGCTGGATGTTCGAGAACGTGGAGCACAATTTTGTCGCTTTTCCCCCCTTGGGCCTGGTCCTGGTTGCCATGATCGGGATAGGCGTGGCCGAAGGGTCGGGATTGCTGAAGGTGCTCATCCGTGCGTCCGTGCTCAAGGCGCCCCCGCGGTTCGTAACGATGGCGGTGGTGTTCGCGGGCGTGATTTCCCACGTGGCTTCGGAGGCGGGATACATCATCCTCATACCGCTCGGCGCAATGATTTTTCTTGCCCTTGGAAGACATCCCCTGGCTGGGCTGGCGGCGGCTTTCGCGGGCGTCAGCGGTGGCTTCGGGGCGAACTTTCTTATCAGCAGCGTGGACCCCGTCCTGGCGGGTTTAACCCAGAGCGCGGCTCAGATCATCGATCCCACCTTGATCATCAGTCCGGCGGTAAACTATTACTTTATGTTCGGATCGGCGATCATGATCGTTCTTATCGGGACGTGGATAACGGAAAAAATCGTGGAACCGAGGTTAGGGAAATACAACGGGAGCGAACCGTCGATCGAATTGGAACAACTGACCATCCCGGAGAAAAAAGGATTGGTCTGGGCCGGCATCAGCATGGTGATTACTCTTGTCGTGTTCGCCGTTCTGACCATCCCGGAGAACGGGCTTCTTCGGCATCCCGGGCAGGGTATCCTGCATTCCGCTTTTTTCAACGGTCTCATCGTGGTTATCATGCTTTTCTTTCTCATTCCCGGCTTGGTCTATGGCATCGTGGTGGGGGTGACGAAAAACGACAAGGACGTCATCAAGCAGATGATCGCATCCATGAGCACGATGGCGACCTACATCGTCCTGGTGTTCTTCGCGGCGCAGTTCGTGTACTATTTCCGGTACTCGAATCTCGGCTTGATCCTGGCGGTGGAAGGAGCGGAATTTCTCAGGAACATCGGCCTGACGGGCATACCGCTCATGGTGGCCTTCGTGGTTGTGGCGGCTTTCATCAACATGTTCATGGGCTCCGCCTCGGCCAAGTGGGCGATCATGGCGCCGGTATTCGTTCCCATGTTCATGCTGCTGGGATACCATCCCGGTTTGACCCAGATGGTGTTTCGCATCGGTGATTCGCTTACGAACGTCATCACGCCGATGATGTCGTACTTTGCCCTCATCGTGGCTTTCGCGGAAAAGTACGATGAGAATTACGGCATGGGCACCATCATCTCGACCATGTTGCCATATTCAATCGTTTTCGGAATTGCGTGGACCCTGTTCCTGGTGGGGTGGATGCTGATCGGTTTGCCCCTGGGCCCCGACGGCCCTCTGGATTACGTCTTGCCGTGAGGTATTGCGGCGTGAAGCCGCGCCGATCGTGTGCGGAATCACTACCCCGGACGTTCTTCCCGGAGCAGGAAGTCGTCGAACAAGAAAAGATCGAACTCCCTGAACAGCACCACCCATCCCTCGTGGACGGTGAGCCGAAGCGTGCCGGAAACGGCGGTATTGCAGGTTCCTTCCTTCTCCCCGAAAGCAAGGCGGTCGTGTCGCAGCTTGTACCGCAGTCCCGACGTGGAAACGACACATGGGCTTCCCGCCGGCACGAGAGAAACCCTAGAACCTTTTATGACGGGGAGTTCGACTGCCCCCCTCACGAGGTCAATACGGTAATCGGGGTCCACGCATGCCAGGTTCATGTGCGGCGCATACCGGAGAAGAATGGAAAGATTTCCGAACGTGTGATCCGTCATGCCGCCGGTGGCGCCTGCCACGAGGGCTTTCCGGTACCCGAGCCGCTTTACGTGAATGATGGCTTTTTCGAGATCGGTGTCGCTCTGACGGGCCAGGTGCTTCACCGTGACGCCTGATTTCGCGAACCGGTCCAGTGTTTCCGGGGAAATCGAATCCAGGTCCCCGATGATGATGTCCGGCCTGACGTGGAAACGACGTGCGGCATTTGCTCCGCCGTCCGCGGCGACGATAATACCGGCGCGACGGGCGAACGCGATAAGAATGTTCTTCGAAGGGTAAGCTCCGTTGGCAAGTATCAGCGCGTAGGTGTCGGCGGTCATGAAGGAAAATACCTCCAGTCGGGCCTGGAAAGCAACGACCATCGCGCTTTTCCCCGCGGATGCGGGCGAAAGGAGCCCTGCGTG
>JAJRXL010000470.1 GCA_024276335.1 Bacteroidota bacterium | reverse complement strand
ATTCATCATTTCCCAACCATCGAAAATTTTACATGTTGCCCGCTCTTCCCCTCCGGGAAGTATCGACCAGGTAACATCGTGATTTTTTCGGTCTCAAACAGTCCATCGTTTTTTCCCACACGAATCCTACCGGGCACGATCACTGCCACTCCATGGCAAACATCGGGTCCCACGGGGGCAGCATCTCGGCCTTGCCCGTGAACAACTTCAACACCTCGTCAGGTACGAATTTCTTGTTCACGACGATCGAGTAGGTGTATTCACGGAACCAGTCGTCGTACATGGTAAAGTATCCCTTCTCTCCAACCTTGGAGCCCCAGGAATTCTCCACCAGCCACTTGACGGGCTTGTCGTCCCGGAGGTCCACACCCGTGATGACCATGGCGTGCGTGGGCACGCTTTCCTGGTACCATATCCGCTCCTCCTTGGTCATGTCGAAATCCACACCGTACAGGTCGTCGTAATCGTAGAGGCTGCGCTTCATGAAACCGAGCTTGGAGTTGGATTCCTTGCCCACGTCGCAACCGAACCACACCGGCTCATCGGCGAGAATCGACTTGCGGGTGATGTCCGCCAGCGTCTCCATGGGCACGTTGACAAACGTCATGTTCGGCTGGTCCATCATGTCACGGTCGAACTGGATCTGGTACAGCCGGTTGTAAGTGCGTCCCGGGATGTTATGCAGGCACACGTAGTCATCAAGTTTAAGGTTCACGGTAGCTGCGAGAAATTCGCGCGGCGTGTAGGTGCGCGGCTCGCTGAGCTTGCCGCTCTTATCCTTGTAGCGCCATGTGAACGAGGTGGGTGGTACGCCGAGGTGGAGAGCCAGCATCCGGTACACTTCCTTCAACATCACGAGCTTGCGTTTCTCCAGGTCGGCCGGGGAAGCGCCTCCCGCGTGCAGGTCCCGGAGAATCGCCGCGTCTTTCCGCAGCAACCTGGAGATCATCTTGTTCATGTTGCCGGTGTTGGTACTGTTTTTCGACTCGGGCATCACGTCCTTGGGCACGGCGCCGTACTTTTTCACCAGGGACAGCACCATGTTCCACTGGCCTCCGTCCGGAAAGGGATGCTTGAGCAGCCACTCGACCTCGCGGTCGGAAACGGGCCTGTCGGCCGTGCGGATAATGCTTTCGAGAAACAGGTTGGCCTTTTCCAGCTTGTCCCAGAAAAACAGGTAATTCTGCGAGAACTCGAACATCTTCACATTGAGAGCGCGGGCGGCGATGGGACGCATGATGTTCAGCCCTGCGAAAAGCGAGCACCGTCCGCTCTTCTGCTGGTTCGTCACACCCTCGGTTTCGATCCTGTGCGAGAAGTTCTTGTCCAGCCCGGAAGAGACCATGCGATCCAGGGCCAGGGCCTTGATATCATTCTGGGACACGGCATTCAGCGCCGACCGCGTTGTCGCGTCGAGAGTGAACGAGGAGCGAAGTTCCCGGATGATCTCCGGGGTTAGGGCGCCTTTTTCGTCGCCGCCGGGAACGGCTGCAAGAGCCGTATGAACGAATAGAACAACGAGTAGCCAAAAGTAACGCTTCATGAATGTTCCTCCTGTTTTCATCGAATAGTGCGTGCCTTACAGAATATCAGCGGCAAGTTCGGCCAGCTCCGACCGCTCGCCTTTTTCCAGCGTCACGTGGGCGAACAGCTTCTGCCCCTTCATCCGGTCGATGAGGTAGCTCAACCCGTTGGATTCACTGTCCAGGTACGGATGATCGATCTGGAAGATATCGCCCGTGAACACGACCTTCGTGCCTTCCCCGCACCGCGTGATGATCGTCTTCACTTCGTGGGGCGTGAGGTTCTGCGCCTCGTCCACGATAAAGTAGATGTTCTGAAGGCTCCGGCCCCGGATGTATGCAAGGGGCGAGATGATCAGCTTGTCCTCGGCCAGCATTTCGGTGATCCTCTTGTACTTGGCATCGGATTCCGGGAACTGGTGCTGTATGACGCTGAGATTGTCGTAGAGCGGCTTCATGTACGGATCGAGCTTCGACTGGATGTCGCCGGGCAAATACCCGAGGTCGCGGTTGCTGAGCGGAACCACCGGGCGGGCCAGGAATATCTGCCGGTAGTTTTTGCGCCGTTCCAGCGCCGCCGCCAGGGCCAGCAGGGTCTTGCCGGTGCCTGCCTTTCCCCCGATCGTGACCAGCGGCACGTCGCGCGTCAAAGCGTCGAGGGCGAAGGTTTGTTCCGCGTTCCTCGGCATGATGCCGTAGGCGGGTTTTTTATCCACCCGCCGGATCATGTTCATCTCCGGGTCGAACGCGGCCAGCACGGACTTTTT
>JAJRXL010000469.1 GCA_024276335.1 Bacteroidota bacterium | reverse complement strand
TAGCCCTGAGCGTTTCCCGTAGCCCTGAGCGGAGTCGCCACGCAGTGGCCCCTTCCGGGGAAGGGCGAAGTCGTAGCAGGTGAATCCGGAAATCCACCAATACATCGTTCGGAATACCGGAGAACGTTCCAACGTTATTGGACGGAAAAAATTCGATGCATGATCTTGCTACTATTGTTTCCACGAGTATTTTCCTTATGATAATATCCGTGTAATTTCTCTTCATCCGACAGGTATATCAAGAATGAAGACAAAAACTTTTGCGTGCGTCCTTTTGTCCATGGCTTTATTATGGATATCCGCCGTCTTTGCACAGGATACAGGGAATTCACCCATCACACCGGAGTCGGTTCTTCCCCGCGACGGCATCCCGCCCTACGAGTTCGTACCGTTTATGAGAATGTTCGCGTTCGACCATCCGGGATTCGGGACCTACCTTGCAGCCCTGGGCGACGTGAACCAGGACGGTTACGATGATTTCGCCGTGAGCACCATGCTGGATACGACGTTCATTTTCTTTGGAGGTCCTTTTCTGGACGACCGGCCGGATGCCTTTGTCCTGGGCGGAGGATATGGGCTGGTCGCCGGAGACGTCAACGGGGACGGACGAACGGATATCTACACTTCACAGAGAGATTACGATCACGTTTTAGATCCCGATCATAAGGGATTGGTAAGGTTGTATCTCCATAATGGAACTCCATCCATGTATAACAGTACTCCCGATCTCGTTTTTATTGGTAGAAATAAGAACTCTTCACAGTCGACGATAGTGGGTTTAGATATAAATGGTGACAAGAAGCTCGATCTGCTTCTCTCTACCGCCAAGAGATAAAACCCTTACAGGAATAGGAGCTCTCTCCCTGCATCTCGGCAGCGCTACGCCGGACACAGTCCCCGATCACGTGTTCATCGATTCGCATACGAATGACTATTTCAGGTCGAATTACGCGCAGCACGCTTATACAGGCGATATCAACGGGGATTCGTACGACGATGTATTCATCGAAGGTGTTGGTCAAAGGACTCGGAATTCCAGAACAACATTAAACCTCGAGGTTTACCTTGGCAACGCCAAAGCGGAATTTACCGCCCCGGATTGGGACATCCGGGAAGATAAAGACTGGTATTTCAGTCGTCCAACAAACCTTGTGAACCTGAACGCCGATTGTTGCGCCGAGATCGTCTATCCGAATGCATCAGACTCTTCGGAACCTGCGTTTGTCTGGGGGCGCCCTCCTCCTCCCCTGAAATTTTCACCCGATACCGTCTTTCCCAATCCGAACAAGATCCAGCTCCGAACCTGTGGCGCTTTTACACAGGTGGGAGACGTGGACGGCGACGGTTACCGTGATTACTTTGTCTCCTAGTCGGACAACATCATCGTGGGAGGGACCCGGAATTATTTCTACCGGGGCGGTCCGGTGTGGCAAACCACGCCCATCGGCTATTTCGGCATCCTCCGTACCAGGGATCACGTCTGGTATGTTCCTATCCCCCTGGGTGATATTACGGGCGACGGCTTCGCCGATTTCGGAGTGGCTAATGGAGGATATGATCCACACATATGGAGGAACTGGGTGCCGGTCTGGATTTACAGGGGAGGAAAAAAGTATGGCCCAGTGGGCGTTGAATCAAGTCGCCCGGTTCCCAATAACGTTTCCATCGATGTCTTTCCCAACCCGGTGGCCTTTCCCAGGAGCGAACCGGCAACGATCCGGTTGTCTCTACCTGGAACGACATCCGGGGAGCTTGTTATCTATGACCGGTTGGGGAGAAAGGTTCGGACCGTTTACGCGGGAAGGTATGAGGGAAAGCGCTTCGAGAAAAAAGTGGACGTCTCGGATCTACCGCCCGGCTATTACTTTTTTCTGCTTCGAACAGGAAAAATATCCCTGGTAAAGTCCCTGGTGGTGATTTAGTAAGACCATGACAGGAAACGTAAACCACCAAATTTACAAGTATTCACCCGGGGACTTTGAAAAATGTCTATAAGCTATTTCCTTTCGGCAAAGCACAAGCCCGACCACGTATCGTCGATGGAGCAAATCTTGTGATCAACGAAACCGGATTCGAGTCCGAACGCCCGCACCGTTTTCTGCGTCAGGCCGGAAGCGCCGCCCGGGCGTTTTTTCGGCCAGGCGATCCACAGCTTCCCCTTTTCGGCCAGGATGCCTTCCGCTTCGGGGAACCGCTTTTCCAGGTCGGCCGGGGAAGCCGCGAACAGGAGAACGACATCGGCGGGGTCTTTTCCCTTGCCTCGTATTCGAGCGCCGTCAGGGAGCAATCCCAGTGTTTTCCTGAAGCCTTTCGGCGCCCACAGCAACACGATCCGTGATCCTTTCCTGATGCCGAGTTTCTTGACCAGCGGCGTGCCGGAATAGCCCTCCATCACGGAGCGTGGTACGACCGGCTCCTCCGGTGGATGAGCGATGGCTCGTTTAACGGCGCTCCGTATGCGGTTCCAGGTTGTGAAATGCGCGTCCGGCAGCAGCTCCCTGATGCGGTCAACCTTGCCGGGAGGACCTTCGACGAAAATCAGCGGCACCCGGCGGGTTGCCTTGAAGGATCGAAGCGCCAGTCCCATGTCGCGCCCGTGCGACGGCAGGCGGGAAAGGTCGATGACAACGGCGTCGGGCGGGTCTTCCCGCAGCGCCCGTAGTGCGGCCGGCCCCTCCGGGAGCGCGTACGCTACTTCGTACCCCGCCGCCTTAAGGACTTCGATTCTCGGCCGGGCTTCATCGGGATTCCAGTGAATAAGGCACACGCGTTTCATGTATTACGGGCCCTCAAACGGTAACACGTACTTGAATCCAAGCTGATGCATCCAGTACCCGTTGTTCCCGGCGATCCATTCATCCTTGATTTTCCCGTCCTTGAAATGAACAATACTGATACCCGTGACCTCTACCCGCTTACCCGTGGGAGGGTGCCGGCCGGGTCCGGTGTTGGTCGCGGTTATAGTCCACCGGGCGGCGGCCCTGTTCTCGTCGAACAGGAGTTCGTCGATTTTTATGTGGAAATCGGGATAGGCCGTTCTCCATTTCGTCACTGCTTCCTTGAAGGATTCTATGCCTCGTTCAGCCTCGAACCGCGGCGTCATCCGCAGGTCGAATTCCGGGTGAAGGATATCCTCGATGCCGCTGAATTCGCCGGTGTTCCAGTACCCGACGTAGGCATCGACCAGGGGCTTCAGCTTTTCCGCGTGATAGGGCCGGGAACATCCGGGAACAAGAACCAGGAATGGCAGGAGGAGGGAGATGAACACGGCTCGCCGCCGGCTCGCTCGTCGCGCTCCGCCATGAAACATCGTGAGTATTATCAGGAACGGTGGGGATGAGGAGGAACTGGATCGCGGCAACTTCATGGTAACCTTCATTTGAACGTGTAGCATGAGTAATTCGTGGAACGGAAATCAATCCTGAAAGTGCGCATTGCAAGGACGGTAAACAAGCGTTACCCGATGGGAATACCTAATCCGATGAGGAATACCTGCACGTGCTGCCACACCGAGCCTTCCTCCGCCCTGTAGTAGAAAACGTGAATCATGCCGTAGAACTGCAGGGTGACGTACGCGGCCAGCACGTCTTTCCAGATGTGCCGGTCCGGTGTCCAGGGTTTGCGCGATCCCCTGTTCTTGCGCAGCAACCACAGCTCGCTTACGGATATTCCCAGCCCGAGAAGTACGAAGTACGGCCAGGAAGGAATCATGTCCACCAGGTGAATGAAC
>JAJRXL010000468.1 GCA_024276335.1 Bacteroidota bacterium | reverse complement strand
GGCGTTCACCGTCGATCGCAGCCTGGTGAACCTCAACAACGGCGGCGTCAGTCCCGCGCCCGCCGTCGTCCAGGAAGCCATGAAACGCCACCTGGATTTTTCCAACGAGGCGCCGGTGTACAACATGTGGCGCATCCTCGAACCGGAGCGCGAGGGAGTGCGCAAGCGGCTCGCGCGCTTCTTCAAGTGCGACCCGGAGGAAGTGGCCCTCACGCGCAACGCCTCCGAGGGGCTGGAAATCTGCCAGCTCGGCTTCGACCTCGAACGCGGCGACGAGGTGCTGACCACCAACCAGGACTACCCGCGCATGATCAACACCTGGAAGCAGTTGGAAAAACGCGCGGGTGTCATGCTCAAGATGTTTTCCATCCCCACGCCGGCGGAAGACGTCGGGGAAATCGTGTCGCTGTTCGAACGAAATATCACCGGCCGTACCCGCCTCATACTGGTTTCCCACATGATCTTCCTGACGGGCCAGATCATGCCCGTGCGGGAAATCGTGAAGCTGGGACGCTCGAAGGGAATTCCCGTCATCGTGGACGGCGCCCACGCCTTTGCCCACTTCGACTTCACCAACGAGGATCTCGACTGCGACTACTACGGCACGAGCCTTCACAAGTGGCTGTTCGCCCCGCACGGCACCGGTCTCCTCTACGTCCGGAAGGAAAAGATCCCTTCGCTGTGGCCCATGATGGCGCCCCCGGAGGAGAAGAAGAACGACATCCGGAAGTTCGAGGAAATCGGCACCCACCCGGCGGCGAACTACCTGGCCATTTCAGAGGCGCTGACGTTCACGCAGGGCATCGGCATGAAGCGCAAGGAAGCGCGGCTTCGCTTCCTGCGCAACCGCTGGGCGAACCACCTCCTGCAGTACGACCGGGTGAAGCTCCACACCAGCCTGAAACCGGAATGCTCCTGCGCCATCGCGAACGTGGAAATCGAGGGCATCGACCCGGGCAAAATCACCAGCTACCTCTGGTCGAAACACCGGATCATCGTCACGACGATCAAGCACGAGGAATTCCAGGGGGTTCGCGTTTCGCCCAGCGTGTACACGACACTGGAGGAGATCGACCGGTTCACGGAAGCCATGGAGCACATCATCAAGAAAGGCCTTCCCGGATAAAAGCGCCCGCAACCGCCATGCGCTTTCGAACGTATGAGGCAATCCGACGAAAACAACGCGTGTACAACAACGGTGGTAATCATCTCATGAGATACTTGTATTTACGACTCGGTGCGATTGCGCTGCCCGTTCTCGCGGCGGCGCTGCTTCTCGACGGGTGCATGTTCATGCACACCGTCACCCCGGCCGACACGCACGGCGGCATGCACGGCCAGTACGACGACACGGCGTGGGAGGTCATTTCGACGACGGAGGCGCCCGCCGCCATCGGCCCGTACTCACAGGCCATCCGCGTTAACGGGACGCTCTACCTCGCCGGTCAAATCGCCCTCGACCCGGCAACGGGAGAAATGGTGGAAGGAGGAATCAAGCAGCAGACGCAGCGCGTGATGCAAAACCTCGAGGCAGTGCTGTCGGAAGCCGGGTACACGTTCGACGACGTGGTCCAGGCGCAGGTGTTCCTCGCCGACATGGACGACTACAGGGCGTTCAACGCCGTCTATGCCGGGTACTTCCGGGAGTCCTTCCCGGCCAGGGCGGTGGTCGAGGTCGCGCGTCTCCCGAGAAATGCCCTGGTCGAGATCATGATGACCGCGGTGAAATAAGCAATCGTTGGAACGTTAGAAGGTTGGAAGGTTGAACTGCGATTAACAAGGTACTACTTCGCGGCGCCTCCGCCCAGGGCCGCGGTTTTCGTGTTGCGATTTGGGAAACGGGTATGGTTACGATCGAGGCTACGACCGTCTTTTCCCAAAGTGAGTACTACGAATGCAGGAACGACTGTTTTTCCTTGTTCTTTCTCATTGACTCTTGACGGAACAATCCCTATTTTTTGAGTCCGTGGGAAACCACCTTCATCGATACAACAAGGAAATAGTTATGCGGTTGATTTGGTACGTAGCATTTACAGTATTGATTTCGGGAATCGCTAGTGCCGCGGGAGGGGATAAGCCCTGCGCGAAATGCAATCTTCAAAGCCAATTCCGGCAGGGGACGCCTTTTCTTCAGCTCTTCCAGCAGGCCCGGGTCACGAGGGGTGACAACGGCGACCAAACGGCGCGCTGGTTCTGTTACTGGCAGTACTGGTTCGAGGATTCGACCGGAAAATACACGGAACACACGGTCGATGAACGGTTGCACTCGTCCCGCTGGGCCATAAAATTCGAGCCGGCGAATTACTGTACCGTATGGAACGTGTACATCGATTATTCCCTGAAGAAGAACAGCCCCGTCAACAAGCGCGACACGCTCGACATCGAACTCCTTGAAGACAATGCGGCGTTCACCCGCATCTTCAAGACCTCGTACCTGATCAACCCCTACAATCCCATCAAGCAGTTTCTTCTCTGTCCGCCTCCGACCGGCTCTCTCGGCAAGCCCATCATCAACACGAAACGGAAATTCTGGCTTGCGTTCAGGATGCGCGGCCTCGACGTGGATACCGTCATCTGGAAGTTTCGCTCACCCGGCAAGAAACCCGGATCCTCCATC
>JAJRXL010000467.1 GCA_024276335.1 Bacteroidota bacterium | reverse complement strand
CGACATTGGTGGCAAAGTCGCCATGCTGGACTTGCTTGGGTATCTCGAACTGTATTTCCTCTTTCGGGAAATCGATGCCGAGTTTTTTCAACGCGTCATGAAACGCGGTACGGAGGTATTCGACCATGCTTTTAAGTCAGTAAAAGTAAAAAACAGACAGGCGATGCGATTTTGCCCGGCACCCTGTCCTTTCCGGATAAAACCTGCCGCGTGGCTATAGACCGTTGGACAGCTCGCAGGCGGATTTACAGGTCTTCATGTATCTCCTCCACGGGTGCGTCGCCCCAGAGCCTTTCCAGGCTGTAGAACTGGCGCGTGGCAGGGAGAAAGATGTGGGCAACAACGTGCACGTAATCGAGCAACACCCAGTGGAGGTTTTGCTTTCCTTCCTGGTGGTGCACCTTTCCCGCGACCGGTATCATCTTGTCCGTGATACTCTCGGCGATGGCCTTAACATGGGTATCCGAATCGCCGTGGCAGATGACGAAGAAATCGGTCATGTCGGAAAGCAAACGCAAATCCAGGATGACGATATCGTGCGCTTTCTTTTCCAGGGCGAACCGTGCGACGGCTCGGGCGAGTTCTTGTGATTCCACGTGTATCCTGCTATTGAAACGGCTTGAGTTGTTTGTAATCCTTTCCTATGACCAGCGTAACCGAGATGTAATAATCGGGATTGATGATCTGCTCGATATACTTGTAATCAATCCCCAGTACGTCGGCCACCTTACGGGCCCGCTTGAGATTCCCGATACGATCGATGAGATACGTATGCTCGATATCGAACGTCTGGTGGTTGGTGGTATTGACCACGTCGAAATGACGGTCGCGGAGATACTTCGCAACTTTACTGGCAACGCCTTTCACCCCGCACCCGTTTTCCACGTCGAGTTGGATGACTTCGTTCGGCCCCAGTTCGGGATTGACATCCGGCTTGAACAGCTCAACCGCCACCGTGTAGAGCAGAAAAAACACCACCACGCCCAACACAACGATCACGATGTTCAGGAGTACGTTCTTCGGGCTGGAGTGCCGGGGATGGGAAGAAGCCGTCTTTCTCATACCTCGTTATCTGTATTCAAATCTCACCGGTGCTAATATACGAAATTTCACGCCGCCGGGAATTACCCGCAACGTATTCTTCGATACGCCACTGCTTTCACACCCTACGCCGGGTATCTCTGTGGGTATCATTCTTTTTATCATCAATCCGATTCGGGGTCAGCTCGAAGAGCGGAACAAAGAGACCCCTCCCACTGGTTCTGACCTGGAGGTACCATCCTTTACCATCAATCCCCCTCTTCCCTTGGCAAAGAATCGTGGCGGACATGAAAAAACCGGGCCAAGGCCCGGCTCCGCAGCATGTTCCTGCTCCAACGCGAATCACTCGTCCTTCTCCCAGGGATCAAATCCCTGGCCCAATCCCAGGCCATTATATCCATACCGGGTGGAATACGGACTGTAGCCCGAACCTGGTGGAAGCCCGCGGTATTGCAAGGATATCTTGAAATCTTTGGACGGCGCGTAGTCGATCGAAGCGCGCTTCAAGTAAATGCCCGAGAAATCCTGGGAGAACTTCGAGCCGAGAGAAGAGAACGGCGAGGTAATGACGCTGACATCGGCCCTGATCGTCAGGGGCTCGAACACGCGATACCGCATACTGTTCGTGTATTCCATGTATCCCAGGCCGAACGAACCGAAACTCTGGTACCCCATGGAAAAGCTGTGGCGCATTTCCAGTCGATCGAGGTTGAAGATGTTGGCAAGAAAGCTTTCTCCACTCGATTGCACCACCGACTCCCGTACCGACGGGGGTTTCGGCTCGGCGCCGCGAAACTGGCCGTGGGCGGTAAACCCGGCCAGGCACCAGCATAGTGATATGACGAATAATACTTTCATTTTACCCTCACGAGCCATACATTAGGATGGTAAAGATTCGCGAGTTGAAAAACAAGCCCAATACCCATACAGTATCGTCACCTATTCCCTGTTACAGGCACTTGTTCAGGCTATTTTCACCAATATTCACATCGGAGCTCCTGAAATTTCAGCCCGCGTAAAAGAACACCGGCTTCCCCCAAGTTCATGAATGGTATTCCACAAAAACCAGAAAGCAACGTCCCCGGTATCGTGGCGGCGGTCCTGATTTTCGGCATCGTGCTGGCGGGCTTGTTCGCAACGCAACACCTCATCGTCAAGTCGTTTATCCAGGCATTCTTTCCCAACTTCACGCTGTACACGGACGTTTTTCCGGGTGAGTGGCTCATCACTTCCAAGTCTTTCGCGGGAGGAAGCAAACCTTCCGCTCGTGAAGAAGCAATCGCGAAAGTCCTGGAAAAAATCCGGCTCCGGGATTACAACCAGTCGAACCAGGATTTGAACCTTTCCTGGGGGAAGCAAGACCTGAAACAAAAGAGCCACGGGCGGGGTGGGACGATTTACTTCATCAAACCGAACCTGGTGCTGTTCCCGCTGCACATATTCATCGCGGGAATACTGACGTTTCTCATTCTCCTGTACTTCCCCCCGGGGCAGCGACTCAACCCTCTCAGGCACAGTATTCAACGGGAATACGAACGACTATCCTTCCTGCTGTACAAGCAGTTTACCGCGCAGGGGCTGGATTTCGACGCGATCGTGGCCCTGCCGCAAAAGGAGCGCGAACGGAAGATCCTTCAATCAACGCTGCCGGAAATCGTGACCACGGAAGTCGAGGATTACCTGAAAATCCAGAAATGGGTTCGGGGTGAATCTGTAAACCCCCTGATTCCCATCACGTTTTTCTTCCGCTACCGGATCTCTTCCGCTTACAGCAACGTGATCCAGGGACTCGTTTCCGGGGGCGCCGGAATCCTGATCTTCGTCATCGGGCTGCGGGGTTTGAAACTTATTCCGCCGGAGGAACCGTCCCTTATCCTGATGGCCCTGTTCCTGGAGTTTATCCTACTGGTGATCCTCATGTTTACGTTCGTCGGTACGGCGCAGGAGGAACGGCTGGACCGCATCGTCAAGGAGCTGGAAGCGGAGCAACGGGACGCCATCAAGGAACAGACGAACGCCCTGAACCGATTCATCGACAGCTCAACGGTCGGCGCGCAGGCCGCGTCCTCGCAGAAGCTTTCCGATCACGAGGAGCGCGCGGTCCTGGACGAGGTCATGGCGCTCATGCTGAAGTCCCTGGAAAAGAAAAAGCCGGGCCATGGATCCTGAAAGTATTTTCATTCCACGGGAAGAGCTGTTCCGAACCTTGAACGACATCGTGGCCAGGAGCAGCCGTGACGGCGCGCAGGTGGTTCGGCTGGAAGGGGAAACGGGCATGGGTAAAACCGTGGCACTCAGGTACTACCTCGAGCAGTCCAGCACCAACTACCTGGGCTCGTACGCCGCCGCCTCCTCTCCGCTGGGAGATCATCCCACGACCGTGCTGAAACCGTATCAGGTGTTGAAGGACATCTTCGAAGACCTTCTTTCCAGTCGCCGGAACGAACAGCGGCGCTTCCAGCTCATCCGGAACATCTCGCTCACCGTGCTCGCCTGTATTCCACTCGTTGGCGACCTGGCATACGGCATCAAGGAAATTCGACGCGACCTCCAGGAATACAAACGGGGTGGCCGGGATATCCGTTACGACCAGTTCGAGGAGGAATTCTTTCAAACGTTAGCCAGGCTTTCCACCGATACACCGGTGATCATTGTCGTGGACGATTTCCAGTGGCTGGACAGGAAATCGGCCGAGGCGTTTCTGCGCCACGCGCGAAGCGGCGCGTTTGCCGATAAACCGATCACGCTGATTTTTTCCGGCCGCATGGACGAAGCGCGGAACCAACCCGAGCTCCTCGATTTTTCCAACACCATGTTCCAGGGTGAACGTTTTACCGACATCGTCCTCCCTCCATTCAACACGGAACAGATCCGGTCTTTTTACAGCACTTGGTTCCCCGGTTACCGTCCCGATCCAAAACTCGTGGTATGGCTGGAGCGCCAGACGGGTGGAAATCCGTTCCTGCTGAAATCCTACATCAAGCACCTCGTGAGCGAGGGCATCATCCGTGAAGACGGATCCATTACCGGCGACATCGACGATTATACCATCCTGCCCTCCGAGGTCAAGCACCTCTCCGGCTGGATACTGAAATCACTGGACGAACAGGACCTCGATCTCCTGCTCGCCGCGTCGGTGCTCGGTTTCGAGTTTTCACT
>JAJRXL010000052.1 GCA_024276335.1 Bacteroidota bacterium | reverse complement strand
TGCATCTGGAGAAGACGGATGAGTTCGCCGCCCGTGTAGCCGGCTCCGCCGGCTATTCCTGCCTTAATCATGATCGTCCTCCCCGTTCACCATGCGATACATCAAGCTCTGGTTCGCCATGATCCGGGCAAAGCCGCGTACGTCCTGCCCCGACCATGCGGTGTTCTTCTCGCCGTATTTCCCGAACCGCTCCGACATGAGATCGTTGGGACTTGTCACCCCGAGGATGTCGAAGTACCCCTGCTGCAAGCGCACGTGTACGACGCCGTTTACCACCTGCTGGTTGGAGGATAGAAATCGCTCGATGTCGCGCATGACCGGATCCAGGAACTGGCCTTCGTGCAGCATCATGCCGTACCAAGCGGCCAGTTGGTCCTTCCAGTGGATTTGCCACTTGGTGAGCACGTGTTTTTCCAGCGCCTGGTGGGCTTTGATAAGTAGCATAGGCGCGGGAGCTTCAAACCCCACCCGTCCCTTGATCCCGATCACCGTATCGCCCACGTGGATGCCCCGGCCGATACCGTACGGCGCACCCAGCGCGTTCAATTCCCGAATGGCGTCGGTGGGCGAGGAATAGTCCCGCCCGTTGATGGATTGAATTTCCCCCTTTTCGAATCGCAGGTCGATCGTCTCCGGTTCCGCGGCCGACACCGGCGTGGGATACGCATCGTCGGGCAGGGGAGAATGCGAGGTCAGGGTTTCCTTTCCGCCAACCGTGGTTCCCCACAGGCCCTGGTTCACCGAGTATGCCGCCTTTTTCCAATCCCGCCGCACGCCGTGTTCCAGCAGGAAGGCAATCTCGTCCGCCCGGCTCAGTCCGTCGTCACGCACGGGTGTAATGATTTCCAGTCCCGGAGCCTCGATGTGAAACACCACGTCGAAACGCACCTGGTCGTTCCCTGCGCCGGTGCTGCCGTGGGCGATGGCCTCCGCCCCGATTTCCCGGGCATGGCGTGCGATTTCCAGCGCCTGGAATACTCTCTCGGCGCTCACGGAAAGCGGGTACGCGTGGTTCTTCAACACGTTGCCGAAAACGAGGTAGCGGATGCAGCGTCGGTAGAATTCCCCGACGGCGTCGATGGTGGTGTGGCTGGCAACGCCCAGTTCGTAAGCGTTTCGCGCGATGGTGGCCAGTTCATCCGCGCTGAACCCGCCACAGTTCACGAGTACGGAATGCACTTCCATGCCGCGCGCCGCGGACAGGTACACGGCGCAATATGACGTGTCCAGGCCGCCGCTAAAGGCTAATACGACTTTCTTTCTTTTCATGATATGATTCCTTATTCTTCAAGTCCGTTTCTTCATGGGGATCGAACAGCATGCCCGTGCACAGGCAGAGTTGTCGCTCCGTGCGTTTCAGGACATCGTAGTTCACGCAGGTCTTGCACCCTTCCCAAAACTCATCTTCGTCGGTCAACTGGGCGAAACTGACCGGCCGGTAACCGAGCAGCGAGTTGATGCGCAGAACAGCCGCGCTGGTGGTGATGCTGAAAATTTTCGCGCGCGGAAATCGCTTGCGAGACAACCGGAACACGGCTTCCTTGATACGTTTCCCGACTCCCGTGCCGCGGAAGGATTCGGCCACGATCAGTCCCGAGTTGGCAACGTACTTCCCGTGCTCCCAGGTCTCGATGTAACAAAACCCGGCAAGCACATCGCCGCGGACGGCAATGACCGCCTTGCCTTCGAGTATCTTGTTCCTGACATATTCCGACGACCTCCTGGCGATTCCCGTGCCCCGTGTTTGCGCCGATTTCTCGAGCATCAGGCATATTTCTTCAGCAAAGCGGACATCCTGCCGCGTAGCAACGCGAATTTCCAGTGTATGGTTGTTCGATGGACCTGTTGACATGTGTTACACCACTGTTATGATTTTGTGTTGTTAATCTGTGATCCGCAACAAGGAACCGCTGTCAGCAGTTACTCTGTCGTTGGCAACCTCGTTGCGAAGAGTATTTCAGAGAGAAAAAGAGAAAGTATCGACCCTAGGGTCGCCTGAGCCGTTGAAGGCGTGGGGGTAGCACGTGTCGAGCGTGCCGGGAGGTGTGGTTATATGTTCGTGCTGAAATCAATTCCGTTCATCAATGTGAACTCAATATCGAGGCACAGTATACGAAAATTTCCGGGAAGCGCAAACACCGTTGTCGCTTTGGCTGCGGGCAAGCAATCCGAAAGCCCGATCCACCAGCGAAGCAGGCGTGATATTTCAATGTTAAAAATCTGCTCGGGAGCGCAGGTAATACGACGGAACAATTGCCTCGGCATTGCCCGGCACCATTGTGGAGAAAACGTAAGCGGGGCTTCAGACGCGGGATATCCGGAACTCAACGCGCAGCGGGCACAACGCGGTTCACGATGACATCCAGCACGTCCCTGGTGAGAGGAGCTGCATCCATGAGACCTTGCCACCGCGTTGTTGTAACCACCACGAGGTCCAGCGCGGGAACGACGTAAATAAACTGGCCACCGAATCCCCAGGCCAGGTACGCCGGTTCCGCCTGGCCTTCCTCCAGCCACCAGAGGTACCCGTAGGTGTACTGCCGAAGCGGGCCGTACGCGGAGCGCCAATCGAAACGCGGCGCGGTTGCTTGCGATACCCAGTCGGCCGGAAGGATCTGTCGGCCTCCTGAGGAACCGTTCTGGAGGCAGAGCTGTCCCAACCGGGCAAGATCGCGTGGCCGGAGATCGATGCCGGCGCCGCCGTTCACGTATCCACGCGTGAGCGGGTCCCAGTGGCTTCTCGTGATCCCGATCTTCCGGAACAGGTATGTATCGGCAAACTCGGGCAACGGCATGCGCGCCGCTTCCTGCAGCAACACGCCCAGGAGATGCACGGCTGCGGAGTTGTACGTGAAACGCGTTCCCGGCTTGTCCACCAGGGGTTGATCAAGGAGGTACCGGATGTGATCATCGGAGTACAGCCACTTAATGTAGGATCCGAATCCGCCGCTCTCGTCCCACTGGAAGCCGCTTGTCATGGTGAGCAGGTGGCGTATCGAGATGGACTGCCGGGCGGAATCCAGGAACGCCACGTTAGGGTGGAGATAATCGCCGAGGGTTTCGTCGAGGCTGCCAATGAATCCTTCCGCCAGGGCAACGCCTACGAGTGTGGACACGACGCTCTTTGTCACGGAGCGCACATCGTTGAGGCTGTCGGCGTTGTTACCATGGAAATACTCTTCCACGACGAGTTTGCCGTGCCGCACCACGAGCAGGCTCATGGATCGGGGAATGGCCTTTGCCCGCTCCACCGCCACCGCGAGAGCACCGGGGTCCATTCCGGCATCGGCGGGCGCGGCCACGACCCAGGGCCGGGCAAGATCTAACGTCGACTGTGCGGGTTCCTGCGGCGAATTTCCGCAGGCAGCGAGAAAAACGAGAAGAGATGAGAAGAGAAAAAGGTGATAAGTTCCATGTATAGAGGCGTAAATCCGGCGCCTCCGTGCGTCCGATGTATCGTTAGACTTTATCATTGTAAGCAGTGAAAAGGAAATAAAGTGGGTGATCAGATGAAATAATAATAGAGCGGTAATAGTTTCTTTAACCTTCCTCGTTCTCCGTTTCGCGCGTCAGGCAACCCGGACTTCCATTGGAATTGTATGATAATCACGTGCTTTCATCACGAACGCGAGTATCATAACCTCTCACTTCTGTAAGATCATGCTGTGGGTTACGACCTTGTTTCCCGTCCGTAAGTAACAAAGATACAAACCGGCAGGCACGGGTTCACCCGCCTCATTCCTGCCGTCCCAGCTTACATGATACATCCGTGGCGACTGATTCCCGCGAACGAGCGTGCGGATGCTACGCCCCAACAGGTCGTACACCGCCAGCTTCACGCGACCGGGCCGCAAAAGCCGGTACGTGATAATCGTGGAAGATAAAAAGGGGTTAGGGAAGTTTCGGAGAATTACGTTGCGCGCGGACGACGGGGTGGACGCACCGATAGAGGTAACGTTGCGCTTTTTCAAAAGGAAGACCTCGCCGGATCGCATAGTCAGGGCATGATTACCGGCAGGTAGTATCCGCGCGTTGAAATCGCCCGCGTCGTTGATCGGGACAAGATTGATCCATTCATATTCCGCATCGATTGTAAAGGAGTACACGGCCGAAGTGGAATCCGTCCATATAATGTGGAATGTCTCCCCCGTGGCCCTGTCACGGTACGTGTAGCCGAAGTTCCCCCGGCGCTCGTCGTGAAAGGGGTTGACACCCGTGTACTCCGCTTTGTGGGAATCAATATGCTTCGCTAAAACCCGATAGCTGAAATAGCTCCTTCGCGGACGGTTGAACCCCCCGGGCGGCTCTCCGCAATACGATCCGTCGCCGACCAGTCCCATGCCGTTGAAGATTGATCCGGGATTCCCGGCGAAGCCGTGCCATTCCATGAGGTTGTTCCAGAAGAGCTTGTCCAGGCCGTTGGCGAAGTTCCAGACGTACCGTTTCACCAGGCTGGCGGCCTGTTCCGCCTGCTATTGGAACGGCTGCCGATCCGGCTGGTAACACCATGTGCCGTGCTCACAGCTCCAGATCTCGACGTGGGCGTAGCCGTTCATATCCAGCAGCCTGCGGTAAACAGGAAGAGCGGTCATCTTGTAATTCTCCGCCTTGCCCCAATGATGTACGTCGATGACGTCGAACGGTGTGCCTCGGGAAGCGAGGGCCACGATGACTCGCCGGAGG
>JAJRXL010000466.1 GCA_024276335.1 Bacteroidota bacterium | reverse complement strand
GCGTGATTGAATGAATCGGTGATGTACAACTTCGTTTTCAACCCGGCAACATCCGAAGGGTGTTGAAACAACGCACCGGATAACCGACCGTCCGTGTACCCTGAGGTCGCCACGTCAAAACCTGCCAGGGTGACAACCCGCTTGCCTGCAGGCTCGATTTTCCTGACTGCACTGGCCAACCCATCCACAAAATACAATGTTCTGTGAAGCGCAAATATACCCAACGGTTGCGCCAGCAAAGCCCGCGACCCGGAGCCGTCGCTCATTCCTTCCACCCCATACCCGACGTAGGGCTCCGCGTACCCGCTGCCGCTGTTCACTCGCCAGACCTGGTGGGCACCCGGCATGGTCACGTACAATATCGATTCAACTGCGGTGATGCCCCAGGGGCTGTTCAGTCCGATGGCGCCGCCGGAACCCCGCATATTGAAAAGTACCGCCCGTTTCCCGTTACCCACGAGGGTCGTGACTCTTTTCGCGCGAAGGTCGATTATTCGAATGGCATGGTTGCCCGCATCGCACACGTACACCAGCGAATCGCCGACAGCAACGAGCCCTTGCGGATTGTTGAATTGCGCTTCGCGGTACCGTCCGTCCCTGAAGCCTTGGCCTCCTCCTATCTTCTGCTTCACGACGCCGTTGCGAACATCGACAACCAGGACTTCGTTCTTCCCCGAGTTAGAAACGTAGAGCACGTTGCCCTTCGCGCTAACCGCGAGTTTCCCGGGAAAATACAATCCCACGGGTTTCGGCTCCGGAGCCGCCAACAACGTTTCTCCCGGCGACAATCCCCCTTGTCGTTCGAAGTATCTGGCAAGCCGCGTGATGAATTCCACAAGGAACACGAATCCTTTGCTGGCGGGCCAATCGAGCACGATGCGCCCCTCCGGATTGATCACCACGAAAGCCGGTTGTGACGTCACGTTGTACCGCACCGCGATGACCCCGCCCGTGTCGTTCACAACCGGGTACCGAATGCGATACCGGGCTATGGCATCCCGAACCGCGCGGTCGTCGCGGGAGCCCGCGAACCGCCCGCTGTGGATACCGATCACCGTCGCAACCTCGTTCAATTCCCCGCACGACATCTGGAGATCCTCCTGGATGCGGAGACACTCGATTGAACCGCTCGTCCAAAATTCCAACAAGACAATCCTCCCCTGATAGTCCTCGAGTGTCCGCGGCCCGTCGGTGTTGAACCATGTCAGGCCTTTCGGGAAGTCTGGCGCCCGCCCGATGCCTTCGAATTCCGGATCGAACGGGATGCCTTCACCCTGTTCACTCCGATTGCCGCAACCGGGAACGGAAACCATGCAGAACATCACCAGCAGAAGAATATTTCTCATGACAAGTCCAAGATAGACCCCCATCATTGCAGGCGCAAGCAATAGTTTCATCCCCCTGCAAGAAAATCCGCGCACAGGTTTGAATGCTCGTTTTTCTCTGGCATATTATGGATGATTTCGAGTTCCAGCTTAACGATCATGCCGCGCACAATGAATCGACATGCTAGCCCAGCTTAAACGCCTGACCACCGACACGGCCATGTACGGTCTCAGCAACGTACTGGGGCGCATGATCAACTTCCTCCTCGTCCCCCTGTACACAAATGTCATTGCTCCCGGCGAGTACGGTTATGTGGGAACGGTGTATGCCTACATCGCTTTTTTCACCATCCTGTTTCCCTACGGGATGGAAATCGCGTTCATGCGGTATTTTGTCGCGCACGGGCAGCACGACAAGGAGAACGTGTTCAGCACCCCCTGGCTCGCCGTGGTCGCGACCTCGATTATCCTGGCGAGCATCATCCATGCCTGTTCCACCGATATCGCCTCACTTATCCAGCTTCCGGAGCGGTTTTCCCTGATCGTGGTATTCGCGGGATGGACCCTCGCCGTGGATGCCATATCCGCTATTCCGTACGCATCCCTGCGCATGGAACGTCGGGCTTTCCGTTTCGCGATTATTCGTTTTTCCGGGATCCTGGTCGCCGTGCTTCTCAATGTTTGGTTCATCGGTATCCAGCACAAGTCCATCACCTGGATTTTCATTGCCGGCTTTGCCGGATCATGCTTTGCCTTGACGCTCTTGTTTCCAGTCATACTTGCACACCTGCGGTTGAAATTCTCGCCCGTCCTGCTCCGCACGTTACTGCGCTTCGGGCTCCCGACCGTACCGGCGGGCCTCGCGGCGATGGTGGTGCAGGTCATCGACCGGCCCTTGTTGCTCGCATTTTCCGGCGAGGATATCGTGGGCCTGTACAACGCCAACTACAAGCTGGGCATTTTCATGATGCTCCTGGTCGGCATGTTCCAATACGCCTGGCAGCCGTTTTTCCTGCAGCACGCCGACGACGAAAACGCCAAACGTCTGTTCGCACGGGTGGGAACGTATTTCCTTGCCGTCGCCGCCGGTATCTGGCTCCTGCTTTCCTTGTTCATGAACGACTTCGTGAGGATCTCCATCGCAGGCTACTATTTCATCGGCTCGAAGTACTGGACGGGACTAAGCATTGTCCCCGTCATTCTGCTTGCCTATATTTTCACAGGGATGGGCACGATTTTCACGGCGGGCCTCTACATCCGGAAAAAGACCTCGTGGCTTCCGGTCATCAGTGGCACGGGGGCCGCGGTCAACATCTTCGCCAATCTCCTGCTCATTCCCGCTGTGGGAATGATGGGAGCGGCGGTGGCAACATTGCTGAGTTACGTGGTCATGGCCGCGTTAAGCTTCCTTCTCGGGCAGAGAGTCTATCGCGTGCCTTACGAGTACGGGCGCATGACAAAGCTGGCGCTTGCCGCCGCGGTTCCGGCATGTCTGTGGTACCTGCAGATCAACCCGGGACTTCCCGGGATCGTTCTGAAGCTCATACTGCTCGGCTTATTTCCTGTCCTGTTGTTCGTGCTTGGTTTTTTTGAACGGGGAGAGAGGAGGATCATGATACAGTTGTTAAAAGGATTTCAACGATAAAGGAATGAGAAAAATTACTTTCCTCGTCTTGTTTCTTGTCGGTCTCGGCTCGGTTGGCAAAGCCCAGCAGGGAGGGGAGAACACCGAACACATTAACCCGGAATTCAACAAAAGCGGCTCGCGGCGCAATGCCACCGCATTGTTCCGGGACCCGAGGTTCCTCTCGGCGCTCAGGAACAACACGGTCCGCCGTTCTCCCACGCTCTTCAAAAAGCAATCCCTGCCGGTGCGCAGACTCAGTTCTTCTCTCAAGGTCGGAGACAAAGCAACCTTTTTTGTCACCAACTTCCTGGATGTTTCATACAGCCAGATCACGGCGGAGGTCAGGTATGTCGATTCGCTCGTGGCCCTGTTCGTGGACAGCGCCGAGTGGGCAAAGCGGCGTATCGTCCAAGATCAAATCGATTCCATCGCGGAGTACCTGGT
>JAJRXL010000465.1 GCA_024276335.1 Bacteroidota bacterium | reverse complement strand
CGCGCGTCGGGCATACGCGGCGAACATCATCCAGGATAATCTCAAGAAACTGGGAATCATCGTGAAGATCGAGGCCGTGGAAGGCGTGGTCTTTTACGAAAAGATCGCCCGGAAAGAATACGATGCCTTCTTGGCCGGGTTCAGCGTTGGCCTGGCTATCGACCCGTCCGATCGATGGAGCTCGGATATTCGGAATCCGATGAACCACGCTGGTTTCATGAACACGAGAGTGGACGAACTTATCAGGTATGGGCAGAACGTGAAATCCTACCTGGAGGCGGCTCCGTTCTGGAAAGAACTCCAGGCAATACTTCACGAGGAACAGCCCTTCACGTTTCTGTATTGGATCGAGGAAATCGTGGGGATAAACAATCGCCTCCAGAACACCGAGGTTGGTATTTTGGGCGCCATGAACGAAATGTGGAATTGGACTATCGGTTCACCACAGGGTTCGGTCGTTTACTGATTCCATCTCTTTCGAGAGCTTTCAGTGCTATTGTACGTCGTCAAGCGCGTGATTGCGGCAATTCCATTGATTTTCGGCTTGCTGACAATCACGTTTTTTATTATCCGCATGGCCCCGGGGGACCCGGCCAGTCTCTATCTTCAGGGCAATGTCGATCCGGGTATCGCGGATCGGGTCCGGCGCAATTTCGGACTGGACGATCCCCTTCCCGTCCAGTATGTAAAATGGCTGAAAGCCATGGCCACGGGGGAGTTTGGCGTGTCGTTCAGCAAGCATCGGCCCGTTGTTGACATTCTGGCCGACGCAATTCCCAATACACTCATCCTTACTACGCTGGCGCTTTTTCTGAACATTGCTCTCGGGGTACTCATCGGCACCCTTTCGGCGGTGACGCGCGGTTCGTGGGTTGACAACATCACGACGGTATTGGCGCTGTTCGTTTATTCCATTCCGGAATTCTGGCTCGCCCTGATGCTGATCCTGGGGGTGTCGCTCCACCTGGACCTGCTGCCCGCGGCGCAAATGCATTCACCGAACGCCGATCAGCTCCCGCTTATTGCCTATCTCTTTGATCTGGCCAAGCATCTCGTTCTCCCCGTGTTCGTCCTGGGATTTGCATCGGCGGCTGCGACCGGCCGGTATATGCGCGGAAGCCTGCTGGATGTTATCGGGCAGGATTACATCAGGACCGCGCGGGCGAAGGGCCTTCCCGAGTGGAAGGTCGTGGGGAAACATGCAATGCGAAATGCCATTATCCCGGTGATTACCATTGTCGGTCTCTCATTACCGTTCCTGCTGGGTGGCGCGGTCGTGGTCGAAGCGGTATTCGATTGGCCGGGGATGGGTAACGTGCTCCTGGAAGCCATCTTTTCACGCGACTATCCGGTCGTGATCGCTCTGACAGCCGTTTCTGGTTTCATGGTGGTGCTGGGAAATCTCCTGGCGGATGTATTGTATGCAATCGTGGATCCACGGATACGGTTGGAATAAATCGTCATGATGAAAACCCCCTTCGCTCTTTCGAGATTCATCTCCACCATTCTTCCAAGGAGCATGTCGCTGATTCCTGGGTTCGGACATCTGCGGAACGGCATGGTCAAATCCGGGCTGGGAATTTTCGTTCTTTACGCCTGCTTGCTCCTCGTTGCTCTCTTTCGCTTTAATCTCTTTATCAGTGGATTGAAATCATTCCTGTATTCGCTTGTTCTCCTGGTCGTTCGCAGGGAAGAGCCCATGCAGCTGTTTCGAGCCGAAATAGTGGAGCATTGGATTGCGTCGTTGTTTCTTCTCACCTTGCTTATTGCGATTCCGATATGGGCCTACTCCAAGTCCCATCAACGCCGGTTAACGAGTGACGATCACGCCGTGTCGCAAGTGGCGTTGGCGTGGCGGGAATTCAAGATGCAGCGAGTGGCGGTGTTCGGTCTTTTGACCATCCTGGTTATGTACGGTGTTGCGCTGCTGTGTCCCCTGGTGGCTCCGTACGATCCTAACGCGCTTCAAGATCCGCGGGTTACCAAGTTTCAGCCACCGTTTTCATCGGTTCGATACTTGATAATGAAAAAGCCACGTGTTGCCGCCGTGATTTCAAGCGCCGGGGAATTGGGAGAAGGATTCGTGAATGATGTCATTCGTCGGCTGAAGGAAGCCAATGCGGTCCTGGTTCAATCCGGCCTGGAGCATCTTCTTTTCATCACGGAATACCACGTTGAAGCGGACTACGTGGTGGCAACGCAGGGGAAAAGCGTCTTGCGTATTCCCATCCATGACCTGCGGGGAGAGAGCCCGCGGGATTGGGAGGGAGAGCGGTTCTTTTTCCTGGGGACGGATCGATATGGGCGGGACATCTTTTCGCGATTGATATATGGATCGCGAATCTCCCTGGCCCTGGGACTCATTGCCGTGTTGCTTGCCGTGACGGTCGGTACACTGGTCGGCTTGCTTTCCGGGTATTTTGGAGGGTACGTGGATAAAAGCTTGATGCGGTTTGTCGATGTCCTGCTAGCGTTTCCCAACCTCTTTTTCATTCTTATCATTATCGCTCTGTTCCAGCAACTCCCGTTTCCACGAGTTTTCCTGATCGTTGCCGTGTTGGGCTTGACATCCTGGATGGGTATATCGCGCCTGGTTCGCGGGCAGGTCTTGTCGCTGAAAGAGGAAGAGTTCGTGTTGGCGGCGCGTGCGCTTGGGTTCCAGCACAAGCGCATCATCCTCCGGCATATTTTGCCGAACGCCCTGACGCCTATCATTGTGAACGCAACCTTGCGCATTGGAGGAATTATCCTGGTGGAAGCAGCCTTGAGTTTCCTTAACCTGGGGGTGGAACCACCGACCGCGAGCTGGGGAAATATCATCTATGGTGGGAAAGATTACCTCTCGACAGCGTGGTGGATTTCGACTTTTCCCGGTTTCGCCATAGTGCTTACCGTTATCAGCTTCAACCTGGTCGGTGACGGTTTGCGTGATGCGCTTGATCCCCGTATTCGCATGTAAATTCAGGAGGGTTATCGTATGACACACATCGAACAACATAAGATGATTCTCGAACTTATGGATTACGTCTATCGTATGACACGCGACGAACAGGAAATGTTCGACATGTTTCGAATACGCGACAAGGATGACGAGGATCTTGATGAGCTGTCCAAAAAGAAGCTTCGAATGTTATTCGAGAAATACGCAGTGCGTCCGACGCCGAAAAAAAACCCGCTCGACGATTTGTTCGGCTAATCAACGGGAAGCCGATTTTTTCGGTGTTGTAATTTTTTGCATTTTGTGGTAATTATTTGAAGAAATTTCAGCACATAGATGGGGCAGCGGTCTCTTAAACGCGTCCCCGATTTACAACAGCATTTCGTAAACGGTTCTAACTGACGGGATTTTCAAGGGTTATCCTGCAGGTATCGTATTTCTTTTGTGATACTTGCAGGGCGGGCGTTCGTTGGCACTATTGTTGAGTTTATGACAAAAGCAACAATGAAGGAATGAACATGCTGATGAAAAGATCAATTCACATACAAGTTCTTGTTTTAGTTTTCATCCTGATGGGCGCCTCGGCGGAAGCGCAACATGAGCCGGGATCACTGTTTCTGACAGCCGGTGGAGGTTTCTCGGCCATCGGGAGCAGTTTCGATGCAGGGGTCTTAAACGGAATAGACAACGCCACCTGGGCTCCGCAGCTTGTTTTCGAAGCGGGATTCTATCCCTTCGAGGATATCTCGTTCTCGCTCAGTTCACGGTATGGAAATGTCGAAGGAGAACGAATGATCCTGGGCGAACCCGTCCGGCGCTATACATTGTACACGAGTTTTGTCACCGCGGGTTTGAATGTGAAGTACAGCCTCAGTCGTTTTTCGAGCACTTTTATCCCTTACTTATACGCCGGAGCGGGCTCCGTTTTTTACAAGCACGAGGGAGAAACAGGCTTCTCGAAAACGCTGACCCCGCTTTTCGAAGCCGGTTTTGGCGTGGAGCTCTTTATGACAAAAGCTACAAGCGTATCAATGCATGTCATGAGCACCTTGATAACCGCGGACGAATTTGATGGATTTTTAAGCGGGCGTGCCGCGGACGGATATTCCGGGCTGAATGCAAGTTTTACGTATTACTTCGACCGGAGTCCCACGTTGCCCGTGGGGCCGATCACCCGCGTCGAGATACCCGAACGATTTGACAGAACAATGTATGAACTACGTGGTGGCGAGATCGCCTCGACCGTTTCCAGGCTCGATACACTTATCAAAGAACTCATGAAAGCACAGTCAGAGAGGGATCGCGAAAATGGGATTGCCCAGGATACGTCAGGATTGGAAAATATGCCGGAATCGGTTGAGTCGATCTCTCTCCCGCGAAATCTT
>JAJRXL010000464.1 GCA_024276335.1 Bacteroidota bacterium | reverse complement strand
TGCCGCCCGAGCCGCAGCACGGGTCGAAGACGCGGCCCTTGTAAGGCTCAATCATCTCGACCAGGAGCTTGACCACGCACTGGGGCGTATAGAACTGGCCACCAAGCTTCCCTTCGGCCGCAGCAAACCGGGCGAGAAAGTACTCGTACACTCGGCCGAGAATATCCTTCTGCCTGCTCTCCTTGTCGCCCAGACCGATTGTGGCGATCAGGTCTATGATTTCGCCGAGACGGACCTTGTTGAGGGCCGGGCGGGCATAGTCCTTTGGGAGGACGCCTTTGAGGGTTTTGTTGTCCCTCTCGATGGCGGTCATAGCGTCGTCAACGAGCTTGCCGATCTCCGGGCGCTTGGCGTTTTTCTGGAGGTAAGCCCAACGCGCTTCGGGCGGGACCCAGAATACATTGTCGGCCAAATACTCATCGCGGTCTTCGGCTAAGCTATAACGTGCATGCTCTTCCTTAACATAATACTCGCTTTTCGGATTTGAGCTCTCCTTTATCAGCCAGTCGTGTTTCTCAAGAAAAGCATCGGAGATGTACTTGAGGAAAACAAGACCGAGGACGACGTGTTTATATTCGGCGGCGTCCATGTTGCCGCGCAGCTTGTCGGCCGCGGCCCACAGCTTGTCCTCGAATCCGAGATTGGCTCCATTTGGGGATCGACTCAATTTCAACATCAGTAAATCCGTGTTGTCATTTTAATCCACCCGGAATATGGCAGCACGTGAAGCTTTCTCACGATTGGAGAGACGATTTTTCCATCTAACAACTGCTCTCATGTTTTTTATGGAATCGTTGAATGCGATCGCCTAGTTTTCTAATCATATTATTTTTAAGGAGAAATAACAAATGCAGGCACGTGTACCGGTACTTTTTAACAGGCAAGGGTGCGAAGCGCTAAATCCGCCTCCCCTCTTTCAGAAGCGCTAAATCTCAAATCCCACCCCTTCCCTACTCGTTCATGACGTGGTCAATGAATACAGAAACCGCGCCACCGGACGCAGGAAATTCGCGTCCTTCCAATAGCCCTGGTGAGACAATGGATTCCAGGACGAATACACGTTTCCGACGTTCACTTCCACGTCCTCCAGGCTCGAAAGATTTTCGTACGCGGAACTGAGGTGCCTGAGCGGATACGCGAGCACATCGTCGCGATCATAGAAATTCAGCCATCTCGCTTTTTGCTCCAAAGAGGACGCTTCCCGGCATAGCTCCGGCGGGAATGAAATCGGGCTGTCGAATTCATGGAACCGCAGTGACCATAAAGCAATCGTGGTGCCGAACGTGATCAGGCCAACCAGAGAAGAGAGATTTTCAAAGGGATTATCCTCTATCCGACAAGCAAAATCAGTCCCTTCCCTCAAGCATTTTTGCGCATCCCAGATATAGTTGGAAAGAATGACTCCGCCCAGCGAATGGCCCATCAACACCAGCGGAATGTTCTGTTCCCCGGCCTTCTTCCATAATTCATGCAAGTCCGAACCAATCCGTTCATGGATCAGGTAATACACGGAGTTCGAATCCGGCGACGGCGAATTCCTTTGGTACGCGATGGCATCGCCCAGGGCGCTGATAATGAACTTGCACAGGCAGGAATAGCTTAGATCATCCCTGTAATTCGTATTCCTGAAGAGTCTTTCCTGGCGTTCGCCCAGGATATCCGCCCAGAAGAGTTCCTGGAACAACAAGTCGTTGCTGTTCCCGCCTTGCTTCCTGAATGCGTTCCTTAACCTCTCCTGCATGGCTTTAGAAAAGCCCCGCTTCTGCGAACCCATACCATGAATAATTCCGATAGCAATCTTCATGCTCCCTCCCGGTATGCTGTAACAACTTCATTTCCAAGAGCGCGACTCCGCTTTGGACTGACGCGATACTTTCATTAATACATTCTTTCCACTACATTGCGCCTGCGAGTCTGTATCAAACGACACAGCATCATGTCAAACCGTCGTGCAACATCCCAGCGCAAGAACGTTCAGTGGATTACCATTGCCATTTCACCGTAATGTAACACAGGAGGCCGGTTATGAAAACCTTCATTCTCATGACAAAGCTTTCACCCGAAGTTTCCAGGCAACTCAAGGACCGGGCAACCATCGGTCGCGCATGGCTGGACCAGGTCAGGGAGAAATGCCCGGAAGTAAAATTCATCGCCCACTATGCCTTGCTCGGGCAGTTCGATTTCCTGGATATCTACGAAGCCCCGGACGAGGAAACAGCCGCCAAGGTATCGATGATCAGCCTGGCAAACGGCGCTTTCGAGGCGCAGAGCTGGGCGGCGATTCCCTACCAGCGCTTCCTGGAACTGACCCGTGAGATCTGAACGCGTTGCTCGATCCCGTTTCCCGTCAGCCGGTAGATTCTTCGAGCCGGTTACATATTCACCTTTAATCCGAATACCGGCAGGATCGACCACTGGTAAATAGGCACGGGTTTTTGTTCGCGGGTATTCCAGACGTACGTGTAGATGTTCTTCCTGTTGTAAGCGTTCTCAAGATCGAGGTACGTGACGACATCGAGACCGCCGAGCGCGAAGCGATAGTCCACCCGCACGTCAAGCCGGTGATACGGCGGGTAGCGTTCGGCGTTTATGCGCGACAGGTCCATGACCTCGCGGCCGAAAAACCGGGAGAGGGGTTCATTGATCGGCGTGTACGGCGCTCCACCCGCGTACCGCCACTTGCAACTGATTTCCAGGAAGGGCGATACCCGGTACCCGAAAATAATCGTGAAGACGTGGCCGTAGTCGTAATTCCCCGGACGCTCCACTTTATCCCCCGCGACAAACCGCGATACGGAGTACGAATAACTCAGCGTGCCGTACCACGTTCCGGTCATTTTCTTTTGAAGAAACAGCTCCACTCCTTTCACCGTCCCGGTTCCCTCGCTGCGGAGGTCCCCGGCGATGAAGGCCCCGTAGGAAGTGCCGCCGTTCACGAGGATGTACGACGGGATAAATCCGCTCACCGGGTAGTTCGAATACTTCTTTAAGAACACGTCAACCGTGAGCAGGAAATCGTCCCGCAAGAGATGTTCGAAACCTGCTATCAAGTGGTCGGCGCGGAGGGGTTTGAGCGCGCGGTTCCTGTCGTCGGTGGTCAGCCACGTGTAAGCCGGCGTCTGGTAGAATATCCCCGTCGCAAGGTTGATCGACGTCCGATCGGTGAAATAATACCTCGACGTCAAGCGCGGGCTCACGGTAAAGCCGTGATCGACGTACTCGAAGTAATCCAGACGCAGCCCCGGCGTTACCAGGAGGCGATTGAAGAGACGCCGGCCGTACTGCGCGTACGCCCAGAGCTTGTAGGAGCGCACCCGTTTGTCGAACGCCAGCTCGGGAAATATCCCCGTGCCGGTCTCACGGTTCGCCCAACGGCTGGTATCGGCGTGGATGAACACGTTGTGGCGCAGGTCGATGAACTTCCCTCCCGCGCCAAACTCGACCGTGCTTTTGTCATCCGCCTGGAACGAGGCATCGAACTTCAGCGGGTATTCACGCTCCACTGACTCGTTGAAGTACGATTTTTCCCCCGCCGTATCGTCCACGTTCGTGTAGAAGTAATTCAGGTTATGACTAAAGGTAAGAAGCGAGTAGCCCGTATTGCCCCAGAGGCGCTTCCACGTTCCGCCCACCACGTACTGGTATTGGTCGTTATCGACGAATTCGATCCCGGACAGGTCGGGGTTCGCGCCGAAGTTCTGGTTCTTGGCATCGTCGAACGAAACGTCGTCGATGCCGCCGATGGCCAGGAAGCTGAGCTTGTCCGAGGGGCCGGGGTTGAGCACGACTTTCCCCTGGAAATCCACGTAATTCGGAATGACGGTGATGCCCGCGAAACCGAAGTACTTGAAGAGGAAGTCGAGATAGCTGCGCCGGGCGGAGAACATCCACGAACCGTCGCTCCCGAGCGGCCCCTCGCCGATGAGCGCCACGCCGGCGGCATTCACGTCGAACACGCCGCTCAAACGCGATCGATCCCCTTCACGCAAGTCGATTTCCATGACCGCGGACAACTTGTCCCCGTAACGGGCGGGAAATCCTCCCGAGAGGAAATCCACCTCGCGGATGAATTCCGTATTCACCATGCCGATAGGCCCCCCGGAGGCCCCCTGCGTGGCGAAATGGTTGATGTTCGGGATCTCGATGTTATCGACGAGAAAGAGATTTTCCGCCGGGCTGCCGCCGCGCACGATAAGATCGTTCCGCAGGTCGTTGCCCACGACCACACCCGGTATGGATTGCACCACCCTGCTGATATCTTCCGCGGCCCCCGGCGAGCGCCGTATTTCCTCGTAATTCAGCGCGTGGGCGCTGGTGGAGAACTCCTGCCTCCGGGAAAAGTAATCCGCGGTCACCGTCACCTCGCCCAGCTCCAGGACGGCCTCCGCCATCTCGAACACGAGGCGGGTCTGGCGGCTGGGCGCCACGACAACGTCGGTCTTCACCTGCGTCACGTAGCCGACCATTGATGCTTTCACGGTGTAGATTCCCGGAGGGATGTTCGGTATCACGAAGGCGCCGTTCTCGTCCGTGGCTGCACCTTTCAAAAGGCCCATTACGATCACGTTCACTCCCAGCAGCGGCTTATGGCTCTTCTGCTCCCTGACTACCCCGGTGATTTCACCTGACGGTTTATTGTCCTGGGCGAATAAGACCCGGTTGAAATTCGATACAGCGATGATAACAAACAGGGTGGTAAAAAGAACCCGTCCCGACATTTCACCTCGAATGATAATAGCGCCGTGTGTCAGCCTTCAAGTGTTGCATTCACGGGAAAGGTAACCCTCTTACCGGTACGGACAAAAAGCACCGAGGAAAATTCGAACGCGCCGTCGCTTTCAACCGATTCATAAACCATCGAAGAAAGAGGCGCTCAGAGCCCGATTCACGGCCCTGCCGTGTTTCCCTGTGCTTGCCGAGTATCTATTTCATTGGCGGCGGTGGCGGTGGTAAATCGATTCCGGACGGCACAAGCGTTGCGCCGGGGAACATGAACGAGTTCCAGGGTGGAATGTACGGGGCAAACATCGAGGACACGAACCACACGGAAACATCACGAAGAACCTTCAGGAAATATGCCCGGCCCGGACGGAGCACACCGCCGATCGGAAGAAAGTATCCCACGTAGGGATCGTATTCGTACGCAACCAGAATCGAGTTTTCGGGAACCTGCTCGATCGTGCCGAGAGCGACAGGACCGCTGGTCATGCCAAGCAAGTTCCAGCCTCCGAAACCGGAACGCAGCACGGCCTCCATCGTCCCCCGGAGCATACCCTGTATCGTGACGCTGTCGGTCCGCGTGCATCGCACCCAATAGCCTTTTCCAAACACCAGCGACTTCGTCGCGACATACCCCGAATCCTGCACGTAGTAATATGCCGGCTCGACTGCGTCCGGGAACAAGGCGGTCAGCCTGTCCGTCGATGGGACAAGTGGCAGGGAGAGAAGGTTCCATCCTTCCTTGTATCGCACCATGGCGGCGCCAGCTTTCGCCTTGCCGAGAAAGTTAAGACGGATTTCATTCTTGTTCAGCGGTTCGAGGGTGCGTGAGGAAGGCGAGAAGTCGTAGTACGGACTGACCGGCGTTACCGTATAATTGCCCTGCGGCAGGCCGTCCTGTGAATAGCTCCCGTCGGGTTTCGTCATGGTTTCACTTGTCATTTCTCCCGCTATGGAAATCTTGACGTTCCCTATTCCCTTTTTACCATCAGTGACTCTGCCCGCAATCGAATGCACGGGTTTCGTTGTTACGACATATTGGACATTGATTATGATCCCCGCATTGGCAGCGTTGCCGCCGACCGTTATCTGGTCGTAATAAATCCCCTCTTGCATATCCGTGGTTGTCATCGAAACGAGGAAGGAATCGACATTGGCATTTCCGGAAGAAGGGTCGACCTCCATCCAGGCCAGGGTACCGGGTGTCGCATCCCACGCGAGCGTTCCCCCGTTTGTATTCTGAAGGAAGACCGTCTGTGGATGCGGAAGACTCCCGTTCTGGAATGCGGTGAAATACAGGTTCTGCGGCCACACGTAGAGCACGGGAACCGGTTCGACGATGGTGAAAGACTTGTTACTTTCATCCGAAACAGGCGTAGGGCTTGGGGTTGTCACACGCACCCGTGCGTTCTGTGTCTCCGGGCCGGTGACGACCCAGTCATAGGAACCCAGGTTCGCGGCAATCGAAGGATTGATGACCTCGGTATAGTTATTGCCCCCATCGCGTGACAACTCAAGACGCACATTGTGTAAACCGGTGGCTGTCCAACGTACTTGTACTGTCGTCCCTATATCGTACGTGTTCCCGCCGTTGGGCGCCAGCAACCGGACGGCAGGTTGCGAGGGAAGGTCGGAGGCGTTCAAAAAATAGATGTACGAGGATTGGGCGAGGAGGTGGTTCCCGTTGTTACCCATTCCCGAACGATCAATGACATCACCGTCGAAATGATAGGAACCGACGAGGCCGGTTTGGGGGCCGCCGAATTCCCGCCGGTAATTGTCCCTGATCTGATCATCAGATCGGGCGACGTTCCATAAACGTACTTCATCCAATGATCCGGAAAAGCCGTATCCGCTGGACGGCAGATCTTCCATGTCGGATCTTCCAATCAAGAGGGGATACTGGTTCGGCGAGGCGTCACGCGAGTAGGTCTTGCTACCGGCAAATGTTCCGTTGATAAACAACGTTGCCGTACGCTTTCCTCCGGAGACGCGGTACCGGGCCGCAACGTGCGTCCACGATCCGATAGGGATTTGAACGGAGCTTTCGAGGCCGTCGTTGAAGTCCCCGTTCGGAACGAAACGTACCCTCTTGTTCCTCTTATTCAAGCCAAGCCAATATGACCAGGTTTTACCGTATTGCGACCCTTTCTGGATGAAGGTCTGGTACGAAGCATTTCCGTATTTCGGGGAAGGTTTTACCCAGCATTCAAGCGTAAAATTCCGGACGAAGGAAATCGATGCGGAATGCCGTATTTCGAAATAGTCTTCATCGAACAAATCAAGTCCCAAAAGATTTCGGAATACGGCGCATATCCTGGAATAGTGAAGCGGATCCGGAGTACTGCGATAGGAGCCGCTCCCGGAGAGGGAACCACTGAATCGCCCCGCAATTCCCGTCGCGTTTCCGTTCAGGCGCCATCCCGCCACCAGTGACCTCCCGTATTTTCCGTAATAGACACCGTGAGGAATCCTGTACAACAGACCACTGGCAACGTTGAAGGCAATACTACTGTTCCAGATACGCACTTCGTCCAGGTACCCCCGCCAATAGTACGCCGGAGATTTTCCCTGGCGGTCGGCTCCGATACGCAGATCGGTGGTATTGTAACCGATATACGTTTGCGGAATGGTGATCGAAAGATCCAGCTTGCCGTTGATATAAAACCGCAGTGAATTCGTCCATATATCCAGGCAGACCGCCACATGCGACCACTGCCCTGTTGGGATCGTCCCTTTGCTTTTATAACTGACGCTCCCGTTCGGGTAGAATTGAAGCTTTGCTTGCGGAGTCACGCCAAACCAGTAACCTCTGCTCCAATTGTTTCCCACGATCGTCATTGCCCCGGAAATAGAGGATGGATAAATCCACGCATCGATACTCAAGGCTCCGTAACTTCCCAGGTTTTCATTCAACCCGTAAGCGTACGGAACCGTCACGTACCCGGAACCTGCCAAGGAAAGAAATCGATTCACGCTTGAATACTGCGCTTTTCCAATCGAGACGCTGAGGCATAACAGGGTTACCGTGAAAATCAATGTACGCTTCATTGTTCTCTCCCGTGGGAAATAAGAATATGAACTTTCCGTTATTCGATCATTCATTTACCGGCTTAATTTCGCCACCGATATCTTCATTGCGCAGCCGGTCGGGCAATTCCCCAGTTTACGGTTGCGAAAGGATGACCATGCTTCGCGTCAGCATGTAACTCCCTTGACGCAGACGATAAGTGTAAACTCCCGATGCCAGGTTCCGGGGTCGAAAGACAACGGTTTGAGCACCCGGGACACGCGCTACCAGCGAAGAGAGATCCGCGACTTCGCGTCCGAAAACGTCATAGACTTTGAGCGTCACCAACCCATCGAGGTCCTGCTGTCCGAGCTCAAGCTCGATCCAGGTCGCAGCCCCTGTGTTCACGGCTTCGGAACCAAAAGGATTCGGATAGTTCTGTTCCAGCGTCATTCCGTTGGGGGCGGACACTTCAGCAACGCCTACCGTCATCCGCAGGGTTACCGGTATGTCGAGCCGCGCGGGATACACCGGCGAACGCACCTCGAGCGTTGTGTTGTATGTTCCGGCCGGCAATAAACGGGTATTCACCTGCACGGCAACAGTCTGTTTTCCCGTGCCCGATTGCGGATTGATGTCGAGCCAGTTTGCATCCTTCTGGATACTCCAGCTCGCCTGTGAATCGCCAACCGGGGTTATCTCCACGGTCGTCGATGGAGGCGGCTGGCGGTTATTGGCATCGAGAAACAATTCTACAGGATTCGCCTCAAAACGCAACGGCTTGTAGTTGTAGCTCACTTCAACGGTCGCCTGGCCTTGTGCGAACGACGTCGTGACCTCTTTCATCGATGTTACATCCTGCCCGTCAATCACCATTTTCGTCACACGGGCCGGGAGTGGAGTCGCCCACCCGATGACCACGGACGAGGCTCCGACACCGGCCTGATACGCGATGGTATAGACTTCCATGAATGGATCCGACGTGCTGGCCACAGGTCGGAAATCCGACAGCGAGCCGAGGCCCAGGTTGGATTTCCCCGGTGTGCTGATCACCCGCGCGTCGAATATTTCGCTCGGTGGAAGCGGCGGCAGCTCGGCCTCGCCGAACGATTGATCCATACCGCGCGTAGCTCCTTCCATGATCCCCAGGGACAGGAATTGTGACATCCCCTGCCCGTTGCTGACGGTAAATGCCACGGTTACACCACGCTGCTCTTGCGCCGTGACAACCGTCCCGATAATCAGCATCAGTACGATTGCGATTGAAAGTTGTATTGCTCTCATTGTTGCCTCCACTACTTTACGACCGAAAGGATCATGGATTGGGTTTTCGTGCCTGCGGCAAGCTGCACAATGTACAACCCAGGCGTCACGGGTTGACCGTAATCATCGCGGCCATCCCAGTAAACGGCATGCTTGCCTACTGTGACACTCGAAGAAAGCAAGGTTCGAATCTTCCGGCCCAGGATGTCATGAATCGCGATTTCCGTAAATCCCTCCTGCTCGGTCTCGTACGGGATATCAGTACCCGATGATACGCGCGCGGGGTTAGGGAAATTCTGACCGAGAGCAAAACGAAGAGGCTCCGGCACGCGCGCCGAGTACGTCAGGCGAAGACGTACACCGTTGCGAACATCGAGGGTTAGCAACTTATCGCTTCCTTCGGAATACTCATAGAGCACTTCGCCCTGAGAGTCGTACAACGTGCAGTTGATAAGAGCGCCCGGTACGGCGTTCAAACGCAGCGTCATCTCTCCATCCCCCTGGAGGAGCAATTCGTTGCTACCCGGAACCGCATACCTGGTACCGAGTTCCGTACGGATATCCGGTAAACCCGGAGGAGGCCGGAATGGTAACTGAAGGATATCCGTTGCTTCGGCATCCATCGATTCGGCGCTCAGGTAGAGAATCTGCCCGTACCCTTTGTCCGAAGCGACGGTGAGGTAGCCGGCAAGGGTGATTTTCTCGCTCAAACGCTGGTATGCCGTCTTCGAGACCAACCCCCCCGTGAAGCCGCTCGTTTGCATTTTCAGCGTCGCTCCCGGATCGAGCCGGACCCAGTAGCCCAAACCCGGATCGATCGTAGTCGGCACGACGTATCCCGCCGACGGATCCCAGCCGAAGATGGATTTCATTGCTCCGGCAGGGGTCACCTGGATCGCGGAAACCGCCAAGGATTTGGACAGTGATCCGATCATGTTCCATCCGTATCCATACGGCTCGCCGATACCGGAAAGGCCGGTCCATGTATGCGACAGGATTTCATTCCCGTAGAATGTCGTGTACTTATCGGGTGTTTTCAGCCAGTACCCTTCCCCGAACACCATCTGGCTCGTGGATTCGTAATGGCCGTTCGATGTATTGAACCCGTACAATTTCGTTGTAGGGTCTGCGTACAGCGAGGTTACCAGGGAAGAGTCCATTTTTACCGGCAGCGACACCATCTCCCAGTCGCCTGAATTCTGTCGCATGATTCGCGTCAGTTTTCCCTGATCGTCGGGAACGGGGATCTTCACCACGACCTCCGTCGTGTCTTTTTTCGTATCCGGGTCGTCGTTGTCGTTTACGATGACGATCTCACGCACGGGGTCTTCATCCTCCCGGTTGCTGCATAGTTGATAGACAAGCGTCCTGCCGTTCTGTTCGATACTTGTAATTCGCGGCGGCACGTTTTCTCCCTTCTCATCCTTTTCATAAACCTTGATGTTGTACGGATTATAATACGGAAGTATTTCACCTGTCGCCCTGTCCTTGACAAGAAGCTCGAGCTTGATGCATGGGAAGTTTGATGGATCAACACGAATTGTCGTGATTTCCACTTCGGGCTCATTAGCCGGCGGTGGACACGTTTTGGCTTTCACCTCGATCGTGAAAATATACGTACCTTCATTCGTAAACGTGTAATCATACGCGGAGTGCATGTCGATCGAACCGGGGACACCCGCGATCTTCAACGTCATGGAATAATCCGTGGATAACATCGGCGTATTCCAGCTCATCTTGACCGGGGCTGTCCCTCTTCCTGTTTGTACCCGTCCTTGGTAAACGTGAGACGGTTTCACGGCGCGGATATCCGTGGTGCTCCCCTGGGAGCCGGGGATGTTGATCCAACGTATATCGAACGTTCCAACAGGTGGTATCGGGGGCAAATCAACCTGGCCGGTTTCCAGGCCGTCTCCCGCACCCGGCTGCATACCGTATTCCAATGACACTTTGCCTTGGCGCGCATTTTCAAAGGAAAGGTTATCCTTCCAGGGAATCATTTTTGCGGGGACACACGGTTTCTTTCGGAAATAGGCCTTTATTTTCTTGCTCCGCCATAACGTCACGGGCAAGGGATTCGTAATAGCAGTTGTATCCCATCCCCATCCGATAAAGTTGTAACCGGAAGGGGCGCTTGCCTGGGCATTGACAACTGTTCCGACGGGTGCGGTGATGCGACGCTGCACCGGACCTCCGGGCCCATCAGGATTGACAATGACCAATTCCGCCGTTCCTTTTGGGATTCTCCGCGGGACCGGATTAAACTCGTACTCGCCCGGTTTAAGTTTGGGGTCAATCTGAAGAACGAATGGATTCTGGTCCTGATCCCCGAAATCGCCTTCGAAGTGGTCGAATTCAAAACCGGGAGGCGGATCGTACAGGAGCGTAACGCGTCTCGAGTCCGCGACGTCAAGTCCTTTATCGAACAGAGCGAACGGCCCGTCACTGATGACCAGGCCGGGTAACGGTTTTTGTAGCTCGAGCTTCAGGCAATTATAGCAAGGAAGAGTAACATAGGGATTGTTGGTCACACGCTCGACCGCCATCTCGTACTCTCCAAAACCGAAAACCCCCTGTGTGCGATCGACCAGATCATAGCTGATGACACTGCTTATCCGGGGCTCGACTTTGATGAGATATTCGCCATCGGCACTAATACGCAGGTGATACGCTCCACCAACGTATGTAGCGTTGATGTGGTTTGTCGTTCCGACACGTTGGGCGCGAAAGCGCGGTTTGAAATTTGAACCGTCCCTAACCCGTAAAACCAAATGTAATTTCTCACCGAAGAATGTACTGGAAACGTTAATGACCGTGATACGATAGTAATCATTCTTAGGAACAAACCAGGTCCATTCACTGGCCCGAGGAATCATCGGACAGGCGGCTTTTACGGTATAAGGAGTCATGCCCGGTCCGGATGAAGTCAGTACCTTGGGCGAAGAGAGGGTATTCGGCTCATAGCTGTCGTAACAAAACACCGTGTCTGCCGGCATTTCCGGACGTGTCCTGACAGAAGCTGTGTTCGATGGAGTTCCGCGAATGGTGTTGAAATATCCGACAATACGGAATTTGTACGTCTTATTTACTTGTATGGGCATATTGCCGCCGGATGACGTAGGGGTAGAAAAGATATGCGCACCCGTCCATTGACCGATAGCCACGCGAAAAGGTCTGAGCGTCATATTATTGATATCGAGTTGTACCCAATTGCCGGGTGTTCGTTCGAACTCAATCTTAGTGTCGGTCCTGGACATGTCGTACTTGTTACGCCATTTCAAGGCGATGGCGCGACCAGGAAGCGCCGCATTGCTGTTTGGAGCCAGCCAGGCGGACAGTGTCGCATTCGCCGATTTGAAATCCGGTGGCGAATTCGTAAATATCGCCCGCACGGTCACAACCGGATTCGACCTGGTTGACGTCCACGCCGAAGAGGGGAGCTCGTTCGCGTAGTTTGTAAACGTCGTAGTAGCGCCGCTTTTCCTGGTTACCCTCCACTTGTCGAAGTAATACGTCGTGCCGGAGATGTTTCGTGTCAATGGAACTCTGATCTTTGCGCAGTAATCAAAATCCACCGGCTGACACATGGTCGTGGTATAGGTTCTGTTTCCGTAATTATCACATTGCTTGACGATAATTGGAATGTTTGCTGGCTGTGTCATGAAGCACCGAATAGGAGAGGTATTGGCTGCATTACGCACACCAGTATGAATTGGTTGGGCGATACTGAATCCACCAAGGTAGTTCCATCCCATCATCCCATCGGTGCCCGTCATTGTGAGGCCTGGGCGACCGCGCGCGGGTTGGTTCTGCTGACAATTGATGTTCCCGATACCCCGGTACGTCCAATTGAAGCACCCGGCGCCGCCGGCATATTCATCCGGCGAACCCCAGAGGTGACCTATCTCATGCGCCATGACATTCCTCTGCGGCGCATCGAAGGGATTATGTCCCGACTGCCAATACTGCGTGTCGAGCGCGAAGTAAACTCCCTCTCTTTCATTGTTACATCCTCCGTAGCATATGACTTCCGCATGTGGCCAGATGGATTCACTCCCGCTGCCTTTATACGCAATGAATCCGCAGATAGCTTCATCCGTACCTAACGTGGAACGGATATGTTCATTATATGGACGGCACCATCGGACGGCGACACGAATACCACTCCACGTCGGAACCGTACCAGACCAAAGCCTCCCGATCACCGTTGGGACGAATGAATCCTCCCCGACCGCCGTTGGTTCGCCATTTATCTGTGTAGCGGAACTTGTCCTGCCGTACAAGCGCCAGATCCCTGATGATGTTTTTCCGAATTTCGCGGCAAAGGATGTCCAGTACGACATTCCGACGAGATAGAAAAGCTTGTACCGGAAGTACACAGTGGAATTCCAGTCCCATGTTCCGGTGCCGGATTTGCTCTCCAGGAAAAAGCTGGTGTGTGCAATCAGTCCAACCGGTTTCGTGGCGCGGAAGATCTTCGCTCCAGGTCCGCCCTGGATTTCCGCCTTGGATTTCATGTCCTGTAAATCGGATTCTGAAACCGTGTTCACGTTAACACAGTTTGGGGCAGGCATCTTGTCTTCCAGAAGACGGAGTTCCAGCTCGCGTTCCTGGATGCGTTGAATCTCCTCCGGGGTTTTCCTTCGTTTAACGAAGTCAAGAAATTCAACCAGGGTCTCATCGGCTTCCGAGGTCTCGCTCATAACGGAATTACGATACACCGTCT
>JAJRXL010000463.1 GCA_024276335.1 Bacteroidota bacterium | reverse complement strand
CTCGATCTTTTCCCGTATGACCGCTTCCTCGTTGTATGCGGCCAGGACAACAGTAACGCGGGGCTGGAAGCAGTCGTCGATTTTCCATGAACGGGGAAAAGCGCGAGACAGGGCCGCGATGATGACGGGGTAGAAGATGTAGCTGGAGAGAACGGCCAGCAGCGAGACGGCGCCGAGTACGAACAAAAGAATTTCCAAGGGTGACATCATGAAGATCGATTCTCGCGCATGGTGATCGCCTCGTTGTACGCCGCTTCGAACTGCTGCGCGATGACGTCCCAGGAATAGTGCCGTTCGACAAGCGCGCGCGCGTTGATCCCAAGTTGCCGGCGTTTTTCCGGTTGCTGAACAAGCGTGAGCATTGCCGCTGCAAAAGAAGCCGCGTCTTCGCGGATCATAAAGTGCTCGTCGTCTTTGCCCCTGTTGCCTTCCGCGCCCACCGGCGTTGCGACGACGGCCTTCCCCAGGGCGAAGTACTCCAGTAACTTGATGCGCATCCCCCCTCCGACGCGAAGCGGGACGACGAGGATCGTCGACCGTGAAATCAAGTCCCGCAGGTCGGTTACGAACCCGCGGACGTGAACGGAAGGGTCTTTCCACTGCTTCAACCACGCGGGGGGGGATTCTCCCACGATGGAAAGCATCGCGTCGGGCTCTTGCCCCTTGAACAAGGGCCAGATGTCGTCCAGGAACCATCGAACGGCGTCAAGGTTTGGTTGCCAGCGCAGGCTTCCGATGATCGCGACGTGGGCGGTTTCTTCACGGCCGGCATCGAGCGGAGAAAACTCCTCGAGGTCCACCCCGGCGGGAATGACGCGCACGGACACGCTGCTTACCTCGGCGATGCGACCGGCGTCCTCGTCGGTGATGGCGGCGCAGATGTCCGGAAAAGCGAGCTGCTCGGTTTCGAACCGCCGCAGTCGACGGGCCTGCATCGCGAGGTATGCACGAAGCAAGGGAGGATGGTGGACATCGGCGAATCGCTCGTGCAGGATCGTTTCGAAATTATGTTCCCGCAACACGTACGGGAGTCCAAATCTCTCCCGCAGCATGGCTCCGTAAGGAGCCATGTGGATGTGATCGACGTGCACGACATCGTACCGCGTCTCACCGCACAGCATTTCCAGGAGGGTGTTCATCATGGGCGTCTGGTATTTCTGCATCGTGACGGGAAAACGGGAAAAAAGGTTGAGCAATATTTTGCGTGGTCGCGTGCTCGTATCGTGATGGACAAGGCGCACGTCGCATAACTCCCGCATTCGTTCTGCACGGGATTCGTCGGTCCCGAACGTTGCCATGGTGATATGATGTCCGCGTGCTGCAAGGGAGCGCGTGATGTTGTAAATGCCGATGGCGCCGCCGTCCAGTGGAGGATAAGGAAGCCGGGTGCATATTTGCAGGATATTGAGCGGCTTATTCATAGAGCATCTTGTAGAACCAGTGCCTCAACTGCCAGGACTGGCGGAGAGAGAACACGGTGCGTTTCGCCCTGAAACGCACGAACCCGCGAATCCCCTTGAAAATTCCGCGTGAGACGGGCAAGCATCGCCGATAGTCCACGATGAACGGCAACGCCCTTCGTACCGCGAACAACGTCACCGCAGGTATGGCAACAAGGAGAGGAAAGTATTTCCACAAGATCCAGATCGTGTTACGGGTGATTAATTCCAGGCGGGAATACACGTTACGCTCTGTCGGTGAAAACGCGTGGTATACAACCGCGCCGGGGTAAAATACGATTTTCCAGCCATGTTGGACAAGCTGGAACGCGAGATCGTTTTCCTCGCGCCCCCAGAACAAGTCGGCATCGTATCCTGCCGTTTGTCGAACAGCCTCCATCCGCAGCAGTGACCCTCCCGCGGCAATGTTTATCACCTCGAATCCCGTCTCGCGCGACCCTCCCGAGGCGAAGCGTTCGATGCCCGCGGTTTCGGCGATTCCGCTCTCCGGATGGATGCACGTGGCGCACACGGAAGCGATGGATGCGTCCCGCTCCATGACGGTCAGCATTTTTACCACGTCGTGACCCGATGCCGGCCAGGAATCATCGTCGAGCGTCAGGAGGAAGTCAGTGTGTGTTTCCAGGAACAACCTGTTGCGTGCGGCAATACCCTCGTTTTGCTCCAACGGTATCACGCGGAGACGGGAATGTTCCGCGGAAAGGAATTCGTTTTCCAGCATCGTCAGTGTTCCGTCGGTCGAACCATTGTCCACGACAAGGACTTCAAGCGAGGGTTCCGCCAACGAGAGAACGTTGCGCAGGGTCCTGCGGAGATCGTTTTTGCGATTGTAGCTGAGGATGCCCGCTGTTACCCGCGGAGGCCGTTGGCTGTTCGTCATGGATTCAAAGGGGGGCGCAAGAACAAGATCTCTTCCATCAACGAGAAAAGTAAATCTAATCATTGACAAAAGCTAAAGACAACTTCGTCGTACCTACTCTGCACGACGAAACTTCGTATATTCATCAGGATAGTCGATACGCGTTCGACCTGTCTTTCCTATGAAAATCCATATTCGTGATATCGTTGTTCTGATCGCTCTCGTTGCCGTGGCCATATTCACGTACAATCATTTTGTCTCCGGGGATTGTTACGGATACGACGAGGCGGATTACATGTACGCGGCGTCGAAGGGATTGTGGGTAAACTACGTCGATGCGGGAACCATACCCATCACGACCTTCATTGAAATGGGGCGCCGGTACGGTATGGAGAAGCAAAAGCGGACGACCCTTGCGGAATTCATTCGCTCCTCCGATGATGTTTCCTTCTATCGTCATTATCACGGACCACTGTACCACTACGGTCTGATTTTGACTCGCGCGTTGTTCGGCGCCAGGGAGAGAACCGTTCGATGGTATTCATTAGCGATTCTTGTTGTCAGCGTGGCGGTCATGTTTCTCCTTCTCCGTTTCCTGTTGGTAAGGAACGATTTCCTGGCGGCGTTGCTGCCCGCCGTGTTGCTGCTGTTCAGCCGCAACAACATCATTGCGTCCGCCCACGTAACGCCGCACGGCTTGTAGGCGCTGCTCGTCGTCATTACGCTGGTGTTCATGGCAAAATACCTCGCTACCAGGGATATCCGTTTCTGGTACGTTACGGTCGCCGCCGCCGCTCTCAGTTTCATTACCATTGAATTCGCCCTGCTGCTCGGAGCTTCGCTCCTGGTCTGTCTTCTCATGGCGCGCAAGGACCTGTTTCCCGGCTGGTCCCGGCGTCAGTATCGCGTTTTCATCCTGAGATCCGTTCTTCTGTTCGTGGGGGTCGTGGTAGTTTTTTGGCCGGGCTCGATTGTTAAGCTTACCATCTTCAAGAATTACTTGTTCTTTACGTACTACGCCGTTGTACGGGGAGGTGAATACGGCGATCAGACCTTTCTCGAAGCGTGGGGCGAGCGCATCGCCGCCGCGCCCGTTGAATTCGCCGTCGTTATCATCGCATTGCTCATGGCGGTGGGACTCGTTTCCCGAAACAGGAAACTCCTTCCTTTCCTTGTCTATCCCGCGTTTGTGTTTCTGACCACGATCCGCAACACTTCCCAGTCGCCGATGTATATCTCGTCATTCCTTCCGCCGTTGTTCATCCTAAGCGGCATTGTCCTATCCGTCCGGATGGCCCGTCTGAAGCCTGCCCTGAAAGGCGTTACCATCCTCCTGGTTGCCGCAGCGTTGACCTCCTTCACCTACCTGAAGACGATCCCGGATTACCGCGCCATTGCAGGGAGCAACGCCCTACGCAATGTGGTCACCTTTATGCACCGGCTCATGGAAGAAAAGAAGTCCGTTCTCGTGGACCGCGACCTTCTTCCCACTCTGCATTTCTATTTTCCGGAAAAGAACGTGAGGTCGTTTTCGGAGGAATCCGGGGACAAGAAGAACATCATCGACCTGCTGTCGCGTTATCACATGAACGGAGCCCTTATTGCGACCGATGAGCAGGGCGTTCACGAACTGGAACGACAACTGGACAAAAGGTATTTCTTTACCAGTCATTTCGTCTCGTACATGGAGGAAGCCATGAAAAACGTTTTGTACTATGAAATCAAGATAAAGCCGTGACCACTCACCCTCGTTTGCTTACCATTGTCATTCCCGTCTATAACGAAGAAACGTTCATCGATACGATCATGGAGCGTGTCCTCAAGGTCGATCTCTCGAAACTCGGGTTGTCCAGGGAGATCATTGTTGTCGATGATCATTCGACGGATCGCACACCGGAGCGATTGCGGGAGTGGGAGAATCGAGACGGTATGCGGATCATTCGACACGAACGCAACATGGGGAAAGGCGCCGCTCTGAGAACCGGATTCAGGGAGGCCACGGGGGACGTCGTTCTCGTGCAGGACGCCGACCTGGAATACGATCCGGTTGACTATCCGAAACTTCTGGAGCCCATCATAGCGGGAGCGGCGGACGTCGTATTCGGCTCCCGTTTTGCCGGCGGGGAGCCCCACCGCGTACTGTACTTCTGGCACTACTTCGGGAATCGAGTTTTGACCCTGCTTTCCAACATGTTCACCGATCTGAACCTGACCGACATGGAGACATGCTACAAGGTGTTCCGCGCGGAAGTCCTGCGGGAACTGACCATACGTGAAAACCGCTTCGGCATCGAGCCTGAAATCACTGCCAAAGTCGCCCGTCTCGCACGAAAAGAGCATTATCGCATTTACGAAGTGGGAATTTCATACAGCGGCAGGACGTACCGGGAAGGGAAGAAAATCACTTGGAAGGATGGCATGCGCGCCGTGTATTGCATCCTGAAGTATAACCTGTTGCGGTCCTGAATCCTCGTGTTCCCGGCGCAGGGCAACAGCGCCGTGTCGAACACCGACGGTCGTTTTATTCCCGCCCGGAGCCCAGCATGGATCGTATCTGCGATTTCCATAAATCGTATTCATCGCGCGTGAAAAAACGGAACGCGAATATCGCCATCCCGAAGGCGAACAGCACGATGATGCTTGAGAGCATTGGGTGTGACGCGCCGAAGAAAAGCATGACCGCGATAAGCGCCAGTGCGAGGCCCCCCGCTTTTACCATCATCCTCGTGATGCGAACGGTCAGGCCCTTCCGGGAAACGCTCCACAGATACGTCAGGCCGGCAACCACTGCAAGGAGCTTCGTAACGCTGGCGCCGGTCGCCGCGTAATCACGGACCAGGAAAAATCCCGCAATGATACTGACAGAGGCCATGATGCCCGTGAAGACGGTGTTGCGGCGTTGGAACCCCCGCGCGTTGTTCATTTCGACGAGGAAGAGGTTTATGGAGAGGGGAAAGAATACCGCGAAGAGAACGATCATGGGATTGATGGCGTCGTCGAATTCCGTGGGAAACACGAGATGGATAAGACGCTCGGCGTTGAAGGCTCCCAGGATCGACAGGATCATGCCTCCCAGTACGATGGTTTTGATGCCGAACGAAAAAATCGTGTCGGTCTTGTGTCGTTGTTCCTCCGAGTCGGCAATGCTGGCGCGGGCAAAGAACGGCGCCGCCGAGATCGCGATGATCGTAGGAAACATGGCGAGCGGGGTCATGATCTTTAACGCCGCGTTGTACACGCTGACGGCGGCGTCGGTGTGAAACAGTTTCAAGTAGATGGAGTCGATGCTCTGGTGCAAGGCGTTGAGCAGCAGGAAAACGGCCAGGGGCGCCGACTCGCGCACGAGTTTCCGGATCGATTGTCGTTGGATACGGACCGGTTCGATGTTAATCGTCTTCAATTTCCGAACTGTCAGCCAGAGGAGAATCGTCCCGCCCAGGATATTCGCAACCGTGTACATCATCATGGCGCTGAGACTATCCTGGAAGAGGGCGGGCAAGAAGATAACGAGGGAGAGCAATACGATGGAATCGAATGCGGCCAGGAGGGTCGGAACTCCCATCAGCGATTGTGAGCGGAAAAAAGCCTCAAGGGTTCCTCGAAGAACCGGGATCTTCGAAGAGATGAAGACGTTCAGCATCATGACGTTCAGCACCATCATGAACTGCCAACTCGGGTAAAGCAAGTACCCGATAACGTTTGCGAGGATCAAGGTCGGGATGAGCAGGAAGAGGCGGGTAACGGTTGCTTCCAGCAGGATGCTGGCGCTGCGCCGGGGATTGATTGCCATCCAACGCATGATGATGGGTCCCATGCCGAAGTCCGCCAACATGCTCGTCAGGGCGGTGATCTGGATGGCGAGGGAAAAAACACCGTAAGGGTCTTTGCCCATGAGCCGGATCATCCAGATAATAGCGAAAAAACTGGCCAGCGAATTCACGCCTTGGGCAACTGCGGAGATCAGACCCTGGGAAAGAACGCCCGTGGCGCGGAAGCGCGGTGCACCGATCATGTTGATGTTTGTCTGGGTTTGATGATGTTCAGGTCACGGCTCCAGACTTCGAACATTCCCCAGATGACGGCAAAAATGAGCGCCGGTTGACGTCCGAAAAACTGGTTGATGGTGACGGAGATGGCGAAGATGCCGACGGTAATGGCGACGCCCGCCGCCGCGAGCGCCTGCCATTGGAACACCAAT
>JAJRXL010000462.1 GCA_024276335.1 Bacteroidota bacterium | reverse complement strand
GTGAAGACCCGGATGACGGCGCGTTCCGGCAGGTGGGTGAAGGTCACGAAGCGTTCGTACTTCGAGGTCTCCCAGTCGTTCTTCGCCATGTACGGGTTGGGAAACACGTTGATCCGCTCGACGTCCTTGCGGGCGATTGCAGCGTCTCTGGTAACGGGAGCGATTGTCGTGAACGTGTAGCGGTCCTGGTCCGAAAAGGGGACATTGGGCACGATGCGCCACACCGCGCCGTCCTGCCAGGGGTAATCCTGACTTTCCTTTTCATGCTGCGGGTCCGGTTGACGGAATTTCACCCGGCGCTGGAACCATCCCGCGTACAAAACCGGGAACTCATCACCGTTGCGTAGAATATTCAACTGCGTCAAGGTTGGGTCCGGATTTTCACTGTAATCCAGATTGATAATGAATAGATATTCCCGGTCGCCCATACCGTTGCCCGGCATCCACTCGTCGTTGTCGAAGGGGCCGCCGCTTTGTTCGCTGAACGCGTAGGATATCTGGCGCGGGTTGTCCGGGTCGCTCACGTCCCACACCGTGATGGGCGATTCGTAGTAGCCCTTGTAGGAATAACCGTAACTGCCGTGACGCGGGTAGCTGTATCCTTTGGATTTGTTGTTGCGGTCGAAGCGGATTTCCACGGTTTGTGTGATGTCATAACCCTTGATCGAGCTGCCGAAGGACCACCATCCCGGCAAAAACCAGTTATGCCACCATGGTTCGAAGGGATTTTGTCCTCCAATCCACTCCACTGCTTTCACTTCTTTCGGATCGTCAAGATCCTGTTTGTAATATCCCGACCCTTGAACTTCGATCATAAAGCCGTCCACGATGCAATGATCCTCAGCGTCCTGATTCCAGTCCGCCCGCGTGATGAGTTCTGAATCGACTGACACGTCCCGGAGACTCCAGAGCCGGTAGTTGTCCAGTATGAGAATCTCGTCCGGGGTTCCATCATTGTTACGATCGTACGGCGATTCGACCTTTCCGGCCGACTGGAACGACACTTCATACGTGTGTCCGGTTAGCCGCAAGGGATCGATGACCTGTACGGTGATTTCACCCGTGGATTTTCCATTGACATGCTTGACTGTCACTTGCTCCAGGTATTCCATGCCGAAGAGTGTTCCGGGATTCGGTCGCTGCGGCTGAACCGTGATGATTGCGGGTTCGCTTTCAATGACACGCGGATACCTTTTTCGATCAGGATTGTAGGCGAACCAGGTCAGGGCGAAATGGTAATCACGATGCTTTACGAGGTACTCTCTTCGCAATGAATCCCTGGTAATTTCGTGGGTGTGCCGGATTCCATTATTGTTACCGAGCATGATGTACCTATCCTCGAATCCTCCGGTTGCTTCGTTCCAACTCCACTCAACTATGAGGCCGACGTTGTCCTTGATGTCAAAAGTAGCGAGGTGCCGGGCTTCAGTAAGAGGTTGGTCGGGCGATGTGAGCTGGTACAGGTTGTATCCCTGGAACGTATATCCAAACCTGTCATATCTCTCGATTGTATCAACGGATTTCGGGTCACCCCAGTGAAGAACGATCTTATCAGGGAGGGAAACGGCTTTCAGAGCGGGAGGGGGTAACTGAATCTGGTACTGGTAATACGAGGCCAACATCCCTCGTGCGACCCCGGAAAAATACCTGAGAACTTCGATACTGTGGAAGTTATTGAGTCCCTTGCCCACGAGCGTGGCGTACACGACCTCCTGTGTATCTCCAACCGCAAACGTAAACGGACCGCAGTTCATCATCAGTCGAACGTCATGGGGAGGGGAGGTATAATCCTGGGTCCAGCCTGTATGGGTTATTGGATCGCCCGCGAAACAAAACAGCGTCGAATCGCCGGTAAGCGGATCGATATAGGGGCTGCCGTCCATGCGATGTCCTGTTTGAAGATTGTACATGTCGCGATACCCGTAACCAAGAGAGGGTTCGCCCCAGGGAGGCAAGCTTTTGGCAACCCAGTTGAATGAAGTGAGCGGGAGATTGCGCGCGTTGCGTTTCAATCCAAAGTTGAAATACGCGGTTGCCCCGGGCTCCTTTACGATTGGTCCTTGAAGGAGCTCGTATCCCACGGCGGGTGGATTTCCGTATTCGGAATCGAAAGAATCCGCGTTGTACGTGTACCCGAGAGTATTGATGGTATCCACCCCGACGTAGTCATCCTGTTCATCTCCCAGGTCGCTGTCGGACCACCGGGATATGTAGCATTTCTTCAGAGCTTTCTTACCCTTGTTGATGATGAGAAAACGCGTAAAGACCATGTGTCTGAGAGGATTGTTTTTGGGTACGTTGTATCCCCAGACCATTGTTTGTATTTCCAGTACTACGGACCTGGTACCGTAAAGACGCCTGCTTCGTTTTTCATCCAGGTCATTAGCGACGTACCACAGCACCTGGTCGCCAACGGCAAGCGGGGAATCGGAAGAGGAGTTATCCTCTAACCACGCGTCAAAATCCGGGTCGTAGATGCCGTTCCCGTTTGCATCGAAAAACGGCGCACCGTCCTCCACCGGCCATTCTATGAAGTCCCGCTTCACAATTTCCTGCTCATCCTTGTCGAGCCGCGCGAAGTCCTGTTCAGTCATCCGTGTCGCCTTGTACACGCGGTACCGCGTGTTGTCCGGGTTGTCCGCAGTGCCGTCGGGTAGAATCTTTCCCGCCTGGAATCCATGCCGGAAGGTGGAGCCCGCCACGTGGATATTCGAATCGATGATCCCGCTGATGACATTGCCGTCTTCGAATACGAGGTATTTCCCTGATTCTTTCGGCCACTCAAGTCCGCTTGCGCCTCTCAATGGGTTGTACGACATATCGCCGTTGTTCGACAACCACATCCTGATGTTGTTGACGTCAAAGTAGTTATAATCGTCGTTGATGGAGACTTTCCGGGGGGAATGACCTTTCGATGAAACTTTCTGCGCGTTCAGAGACGTGGGCGAGGCAATAACGAAATAAACTGTCAGTAATAAAGCAAGTGTACGTTTCATTGTTGACTTCAGATTAGGCATTTCCATTAGTCCAGGCTCCCAGTGTTCTTGTTTGATAACTTCGTATTTCCCTCGCTCCGTTTATAGCCTGTCCAGTATCTGCACTTCCTGCACGACGGCCAGCTTCAGCACCTTGCTCGCGCCCAGCTCCGGCATGTCCACGTGGATGATGTACATCCCGGCGCCGACCGGGTATCCGCCGGTGTTCTTCAGGTCCCAACGTATCGTCTGCGACGGATCGTCTTTCTCGATTGTCCTGACCAGGGAACCGGTGAGCGTGAAGACGCGGATGACGGCGCGTTCCGGTAGGTGGGTGAAGGTCACGAAGCGCTCGTACTTCGAGGTTTCCCAGTCGTTCTTCGCCATGTACGGGTTGGGAAACACATTGATCCGCTCGACGTCCTTGCGGGCGATTGCAGCGTCTCTGGTAACGGGAGCGATTGTCGTAAACGTGTAGCGGTCCTGGTCCGAGAAGGGGACATTAGGTACGATGCGCCACACCGCGCCGTCCTGCCAGGGGTAATCCTGGCTTTCCTTCTCATGCTCCGCATCCTTTTGCCGGTAATCCCACTTTCGGTAAAACCATCCGGTATAGAGAATGGGGAACTGATGAGCATCCCGGTAGATGTTCAACCGCGTCAACCTTGAATCCGGTTCGTCGCTGTACGGGAGATCGAGGATGTATATATATTCCCGGTCGGTCGGGCTGTTGCC
>JAJRXL010000051.1 GCA_024276335.1 Bacteroidota bacterium | reverse complement strand
TCTCACGCGATTCCACCACAGGAAGCTCGTCCACGTCTTGCTCTCCGAAAATCTTCATCACGTAGTCGAGATTGTCCAACGGGGTGACGGCAATCGTATTGCTATGCATGATGTCCTGGGCGATGACCACAGCCGAGAGCACCTCCTCGTCCTTCAGGATTTTCCGCACGTCCGACAGGGAGATGTATCCCTGGAGTCTCCGATCATCATCCACCACGAAGAACTGATTGCTTCCCGTTTCAACAACCAGGTCCAGTATCTCCGGGAGTTGTGCGTCCATTCGCACCGTGTTGATATCCGCTTTCAACACCTCCTCCACGCGCGCGCCTTTCAACACGTTCTGCTCCTTGCCCTGGAATATGGCAATCCCCCTCCTCACGAGTTTCAGCGTATAGATCGATTCCCTTTGGATGCGCGATACCACGAGCACGGCGATGACGCACGACACCATGAGCGGAGGGATGATTTTATAGTCATTGGTGAGCTCGAAGATCAGGATGATGCCGGAGATCGGACCCAGGGTCGCTCCGGCCACCACCGCTCCCATGCCGACAAGGGCATAAGGCCCCGGTCCCGCCGTCCATTGGGGAAAGAGGAGGTGCACAATGTTGCCGACAAACCCTCCCGCCATGGCTCCCAGGAAGAGCGACGGAGCAAGGATGCCGCCCGACCCGCCGGAGCCCAGGGTGACGGACGTGGCAACCAGCTTGATCCCGATCAGGATGAATAATAGCTTCCACTCCATGCTTCCATGCAAAGCCCAGTTGATCGTTTCATGGCCCACACCGAAAATCTGCGGAAAGACCAACCCGATCATCCCGATGATTATTCCACCTATCAAGGTCTGCGTGTACTCGGGCACGGGAAGGTTTTCGAAGAAACTCTCGGTGGCGTACAGGAGCTTGATGAACGCGATGGCAACGAATGCGGCCAGCACGCCGAGCACCGCGTACGGGATCAACTCGTAGGGACTAGCCAGCGTGTACTGCGGAACCTCGTACGAAGGGAAATCGCCGATGAACATGCGTGACACCACCGTGGCCACGACCGACGAAATAACGATGGGGCTGAACTGTGACACGCCGAAATCCATCAGGACGATCTCCACCGCGAACAGCGCCCCGGCGATGGGCGCATTGAACGTGGCGGCAATTCCCGCCGCCGAGCCGCACCCGACCAACGTCCGGAGCTTTCGCGGCGATACATTCAAAAATTGCCCGAGCGTCGAACCCAGCGCCGAGCCAATCTGGACAATCGGTCCCTCCCGCCCCACCGAGCCCCCCGTCCCGATTGTCAGGGCGGAGGCGATGGCCTTGACCAGGACGACGCGCGGACGAATCTTGCCGCCGTGAACGGCCACCGCTTCCATGACCTCGGGCACCCCGTGCCCCTTGGCTTCCCGCGCAAGAAAGTAAACCACCGGTCCCACGATGAGTCCGCCCGCGGCGGGAATCAGGATTTTCTTCCACCACGGCATGGCCACGATGTAATCGATGGTCAGATGCATGTTCCCCCAGAAGGCCCCCTCGAAAAGCTTGATCAGCGTCTTGAAGCCCACCGCTCCGAAACCGCCCAACAGCCCGATGCCGATGGCCAACAGCACCATGAACGTGTGCTCCGCCATGCGGAGATTCATCATGTGGTTCTGGATGGAAGATACGAGACGAGTGAAGTAGGGAAGCTTTTTACTATCCATAGTTTTCGTATGTCAGAAAGCAAGGTATGAAAAGGAAACGATTCGGGACAATCCGTCGTTCGGATCGCACCCCGTCAGAAGACGCCACGCGCACTCCCCCTCTTCTCCAGCTTGATGTCGCGAAGCTGCGGTGCCTTAATGCGGATGATGAAGGCGAAGTACCGATACGGCCCAAGAGGTACCCAGGTGAAGTTCATTTCCCAGCAGTGGAGATCGCGGGAAATGGTGATCTGGGGTGCGCCGAACTCCTTTTGCACCATATCGAAATAGCCGGAGGCGGAGATGTTCCAGACCTCCGCAAGGCGAAGGTTGAACGACGCACGGAAGGAAGCGTTCTTGTACTTGCGCGTGGGATCCGACTGGTTGATGCTGTAGTCCCAGCCCAGGGTAACGCTCCAGGGCGCCCGTATGCCGTACTCGATGTTGAGCCCCGTCGGCGGGGTCGAGACGGTTGTATCCCGAACCGTCGCGGATTCTTCCTGGAACTGCTCGCTACTGAGCGAGGTGGAGAGGGAAATGTTGAACGAAGTCATCCGCAGGAAGCCCCGGCCGGCATCCCACAGGTAGGCGCTGCGGAGCCCCGGCGCTCCGCCCCCGGTTTCGAACACGTACGGCGAAAACGACGCACCGCCGTTGATGTCCAACAAGCGTCCTATGCTGGTCCGGTAGCTGACGCGGAGATCGGAGAGGCGCATACTGTCTGCCGCGAAATTGTATCCCATGGAGGCGGACATGTTGAGAAGCTGGAATTTCCGGTCCGTCGCCGCGCTGTCTCCTTCCGCCGGACCGATTTTCATTTCGAAGATGTTGCTGAGACTGAGATTCAACGCCTGCTGTTCGCCCCGGGGAACGCCACCGAACACCTCACCGGAGTACGGGTCGTACCAGACCTCGCTCCCTCTTTCGTCCGTGTACGACTTGTAGTAGCCCCACGAAGGATCGGAGAAATCCGGCTGGAACGTGTAACTGAGGTTGGGCACGAGCTGATGCCGAATGCCCTTGATGCCCCAGATACCTGGCATGAACATGCCGTACAGCTTGGTGGACATGCCCAGGCTGGTCGAAAACGTGTGAAGCGCAGCGAAGCGTCTGACTTCCTTTTCGAGGATAGTGGAATCGCTCGCGGAAAAGCCGCGCTCCACCGCGTGATCATACCACTTCTCCGTGATCCGGATACTGGGCGAGATTGAGAAGTATCCCACCTTGGGACTGGCGTTGATGCTGATATTGTGCTGGATTCCCCGCCGCTCGACGACGTCGAAGGCGTCCGTCGTATCGGGCGAAACGAGGGTTTCATTTCGGCGGTTCAGCATTGAAGCAGAGTAGTTGATGCCGATCTGCTCGTACCATTTCTCACCGAACGACCCGCGGACCCGGAAAGGATATACCTGGGACTGGTTGAAGTTGAAATTTGGAAGCACATCCGTCACCTCCCCCGTCCGCAGGTTCTGGTCGCGCGAGACGTTGACGGTTATGCTCCGACCGGTTCCCTCCCAGGTCTTGGAATACGTCGCGTTGGAAACGGCGTTCTGCTGGATCAACTCGTTCAGGTTCGTGCTGAAATTATTGTAATAGGAATCGCTGGTGAAACGGAAATCCACGACCAGCCGGGAAGTAGGATCGATCTCCTGGGAATGCTGGAGTGAAATGAAAAAATCTTTTTTCGGCTCGTCGTCCGGTTGGCGATAATCCCCAATCCTGAACTGCTGCCGCCCGTATGACGCGCTGACCGATCCCGAGAAATTGTACCGCAGGTTGTAGCGGAAGAAGGTGTTGACCTGGTACCCTCCCTTGAAATAGTAATCGCCGGTAAAACGAATATCCATGTAATCGCTGATGGCCCAGTAATAGCCGAAACCTTTGAGATACTTCCCGCGGCCGAACACTTCACCGAAAGTGGGAATCACCAGTCCGGAGGAGCGCCCCCCCTGGCTCTGAAAAAGGGCGAACGGCAAGGCGAACAAGGGAACATCCTCAATGTAGAAGATGACCGGCTCGGCAACAATGAGTTCCTGCGGAATGACTTCCATCTTCGGGCCGAGAAAGTAGTAATGCTGGTGATCCGGGTCGTCGCAAGTCGTATAGCGTCCGTTACGTATGTAGAAAATCTCGTCGTTCATGCGCTTGATACGCTCTCCCAGGTAATACCCGCCCTCGATTTCCGTCCTCGCCTTCGTGATGGTTCCCTGGCGGGACTTGAAATTATACGTCATCTCCTCCCCGGCGTACTCGGTCCCGGCATCCTTGAAAACGGGCGTCCCGACGAGCGCCGTCGTATCGGTTGACGTCGTATCGGGAATGCCCTTGGCGTAAAGGTTGGACTTCTCCCAGTCGATGGTGATCCGTTCCGCCTTGAGATTGAAACTTCCGTACGTAATCTCGCCTTCGCCGTACATTTCCATGACCTTGTCGTTCAACCTGTACACGATGGAATCGCGGGCGCTGTACGTGATAAGTGTATCCACGGAATTCTTGCGGGGGTAAACGGCAAGCGTGTCAACCGTGCGCACCGTATCGAGCGCCATCGTGGCGGAGGTGTCCCGCTCCTGGGCGAAACCATGCGACGCACAGAGCATCACGCCAAGGCAGGCCGCTGAAAGGACGAAATGAATGTGCACTCGAACCGGCATCATGGTGAACCTATGAAAAACACGGGCGACCGGCAATGATGAACGGCGACACGCGTTTGGGAAGCGATCCCGGCGACGTGGAATCGCTTCATCGGTTGCCGGGGTCGCCCCGGTTCTCCCTGAAAATGCGAACCGCCTCGAAGATCGTGATTCCCGCCGCCACCGCCACGTTGAGCGACTGCTTGATGCCGTACATCGGTATTTCCAGCGCGAAATCCGCCAGCTCCAGGGCTTCCGGGGCAACGCCAACGATCTCGTTGCCGAGGACAAGCGCCACCGGAAAATCGCTA
>JAJRXL010000461.1 GCA_024276335.1 Bacteroidota bacterium | reverse complement strand
GTTTTCGGCAATCCTCCCGATGTGGACGGCGACGGAAGACTGAACGTGCTGCTCTATGACATCCAGGACGGCTACAAACCGGGAGGGTCATATATCAGCGGCTATTTCTCCTGGGTGGATCAAACCAACCAGGAAGGTTCAAACCACACGGACATTATATACCTGGATATCTACCCCACCATTTACGGCTCCCCGGTCAACGGGATCTGGCGGGCGCTGGCCACTACCGCCCACGAGTACCAGCACCTCATCCATTACGGACATGACCCCAACGAGATCCTGTTTATCAACGAGGGCCTTTCCATGAACGCCGAGCTGGTGTGCGGGTTTACCGGCGAGAGCCCGTACGGCTATTTTAAGAACACCAACGTGCCGCTTCTCGCCTGGCCCGTCAACCCGGATTCGCCCATCGACGATTACAGCCGCGCACAGTACTTCTTCCTTTATCTCAAGGATCGCTTCGGCGAGGGAATTTTCCGCTCCATCGTCAGCGATGTTCAGAAAGGATTCCTCAGTCTCGGCAACGTTTTTTCCCATCTCGCACCGAAGCTCACCGTCGATTCGGTCTTCATCGACTGGGCCATCGCCAACCAGGTCCAGAACCGTTCTATCGCCCGCAAATGGGGTTACCGGTTTCCCATTGCTCCGTATTACCCCATTCCCAGGCATACGTACGCCGTCACGGACGTGCCGACCGTGACCGATACGCTTTCCGCACTGAGCGCGACCTACTGCACGTTCTCCAACGTCGGCCCTTTCCTCGTCAGGTTCACCGGCGGCTCCAGCCTCGATGTATGCGCTGTCACGTACTCCGGAACGAAAACCACCGTTTCGTTCGTTCCCCCGGGCGCATGGGTAAAGTTCGACGGTGTGTACCGCAGCGTGGTTTTCATTACGATCAACAGGAATCACAGCAGCGAACAGGTATTCACGTACGAAACGCGCGACAACTCCGAATCATCCGAGATCGCATACGACCGGGGCATACCTGATACGCTGATCGTTGACAACCGGAAACACGCCTACCTGACGCTCGGCAACGACGTATGCCCGGGTTCGGGCATGGCGGTGTCATTCGTTCCCGTTCCCAACAGTACATTGGTCACGGCCCGGCTTCTCGTGGCATTCGACCAGGAACTCCCCGGCTCCAACACCCCTCCGGATGCGCAACGCGATTTTATCTTCCACCTCTGGAAGAGCTCGATGGGTATTCCCGCCGACAACCTCATCCAGCCCGTTTCGGTTAGCGTGGACAGGGCGAGTACTCCGGAAGGGACCTTCGTGGATGTTTCCCTGGCGCCCTGGAGCAACGTGCTGTTCAACCGGAGCGACACGCTCTACGCCGGGTTCACGGACGATGATAACATTGCGACCGCCCTGGGGCTGGTCCGGGTCCCGAATGGCGGGCAAAGCCATTCCGCGTTGTTTACCGGGCCACGGTGGCCCGATCTCCGCGAGGGCTTGAAGAAAAACACGTGGTATTCATTCAACGATATTTCGTTTGGCCAAAATCCCGTTCCCCTCCGCAACTGGGACTTGATGGTCCGAACCGTCTGGCAAAAACCGCTCGTGGGCGTCGAGCGGGATACACCCTCCCGCCTCTCTCTCGATCCCGTTTATCCCAACCCCTACGCCGCCGGGCACGGCAACATCCATTTCCCCTTCGCCCTTCAACGGGAAACGCGTGTTTCATTGACGGTCTTTGATGTCAGG
>JAJRXL010000460.1 GCA_024276335.1 Bacteroidota bacterium | reverse complement strand
CCTGCGCCTTTTCCAGGACGCCGAAGGTCAGTGTGGAGCCGCTTTCCCCGGCGGCATCGGGTATCGGCGCGTCTTCCGGAGGGTCGGCCGTGAGCTGTATGAACAGTCCCCGCCCCGCATCGCCCTTGTGAAGCTGTCCGACCGAGTGCAGGTATCGCGGCCCGAAACCGACCGTGACGGCCAATCCCGTTTTACGGAGCAGCGCGGCGCGCAAGCGGTCGAGCGCACGCGTTGTTTCGTCGCCGGGATCCAAGTAAGCCTGGATCGCAACGTAGCTCACGGGCGGATGTTCCGGATCCGCATGCGCGCGCTCCAGCAACGCCCGGATCCCGTCTTCCAGGTCCCGGCACGGCGCGTCGGCGTACAGCGCGACGCCGTCCGTTTCGCACGCCGGTTCCTGCGCGGGAAGCGTTTTCGTGCGCGCGTATTCTTCCACCAGCGCGCGGGCCCGCTTCTTCGACGCCTCGACGTTGGGTTGGTCGAAGGGATTCACCCGCAGGAAAAAACAGGCCACGGCGGTGGCGAATTCCCAGCGATAGAATTCCGCGCCGAGGTCCAGCTCGTCCCGCGCCCCCAGTTCGAGCGCCGGGATGCCGCCCATCGACTCCGCCCCGCGTCGTTCCCCTTCCGGTTCACCGGCGAACCGGTAAGCCACGCGAATCCGGTCCTCGGCCAGCATCCCTTCGTGGAACCATTCGCCATAAACGGGCAGGATTCCCGTGCCTTCCTTTCCCGTGCTTTCCGCCACAAGCTGTTCCACCCAGGGCGCCACCGACCGGAAGGGGGGCGAAAAATCCAGGATCAGCTTGTCGCGCCCCCTTCTCACACATGCTCCCATGAGCGCGCCGAGTTGTGCGCCGGGATTTTCGCGAGCGTCTTCCCGCAGGCACACTTCCATCATGCGGGTTGCGCGCCGGAGCAGCTCGTCGATGTCCACCCCGATGAGCGCCGCGGGCACGAGCCCGAAGAACGACAGCGCCGAGTACCTTCCGCCGATCTGCGGATCGTTGAGAAAAACGCGTCGGAAGCTCAATTCACCGGCGATACGCTCCAAGGTGCTGCCTGGATCGGTGATGGCCGCGAAGTGTTCACCGGCAGTCGCGCGCCCGACTTCATTCACCGCTTCCGTGAAAAAGTACTTGAACAGCGACAGCGTCTCCACCGTGCCTCCCGACTTGGTGGATACGATGTACAGGGTTTCCCCGGGAGGAAAGGCCCGTCGCCGCTTGAGAACGGCGGCCGGGTCCGTAGTATCGACGATGGCCAGGTCCGGGAAACCGGCCTGCACACCGAACACGTTGCGAAACACTTCCGGGGCAAGGCTGGAACCTCCCATGCCCAGCAGCAGGACGTTCCCGAATCCATGCTTCCGCACCTGGTCCACGAATTCCAGGATTTCTCCTGTCCTCCCGGCCATGGTGAGTGGTGAATCCAGCCAGCCAAGCCGGTTCGTGATTTCTTCCGGCGAGGGCTTCCAAATCGTGTGATCGCGATCCCATATCCCGGCGATGATACGCTCCCGGTTCAGCGTTTCCAGCGCCGAGGCCAGGAAATCGTCATGGTTCTTTTCCGTTGCACCAGATTTCATTTCCGTCATTATCGCATCGAACTCCTTTGCTTTCGTTTTACGTACGCGCTTCGACTTCGCTCGGCGTCGCGATGATTTTGAATCAGCGTGCAGGCATTACGGCGAGTGAACAACCTTTCATGGGCGGGTTTAATTCGTTGTGCTCGCAGCGTTTACCCTCGGTTCCCTGAAGCTCAACGTATCCATGGGACAGATGGTCACGCAGATGCCGCACCCTATGCAGGAGCTGGTACCATTGTCCAGGACTTCCTGCTTCATGGCGTAGCCCATGACGTCGATACCGACCTGGCAGTTGCGGGAGCACTCGTAGCAGCCGATGCACTTGTCATTGCTGAGAATATGGAACCGGCTCCACTTCGACCTGGTAAACGCCGCCGAAAATATCTGCATCAATTTTGCCAGAGGGCACCAGTACCGGCACCATATCTTGCCGCCCAGGAACGGGTACAGCGTCACGGGAAGGATGCCGACCAGCCAGATATCCGCCACGAGGTTGTACAGCTTAATACCTGTCTTTCCCGGCACGGAAAAGACAGCAACGGCATCTTTCGACAGAACGAGCAAGGTGATGATCACAGCCGCGCCCAGCACCCAGTTTCCCATTTTTTCCCACTTGACGGATGCCGAACCCTTCGGCGCGAGGTGCCGCCAGCGATCCCCCAGCGTCTCTGCAAGGCCCCCGCATCCGCATATCCAGGAACAGTACCGCTTGCCGTGGAAGAGCACGAAGACCGGGATGACGCCGAACGTCAAAAGCACACCCCAGATCACCCAGACCTGGTGGGGATTGTAGAAAAACGTGTAGAAGAAGAGCGGCCAGGCGTACACGAT
>JAJRXL010000459.1 GCA_024276335.1 Bacteroidota bacterium | reverse complement strand
TCGTCGCCCTTCTGGAGCTCGCCTTTTGCAAACTTCGAGGAGTGGCACTTGCTGCACGTCTTGATCATCTTGTCGCGCTCGCGCTGCCAGTCCTCCTGTGTCAGGCGCGCCACGTCCGCCGCTTTCACCACGTCGAGCCTGGCCGTAGGCTTTCCTTCGGGATCGAGGACGCCCAATCCCTGGAGGATGGTGACCTGGTCCGCCGCCCACTGCTTATCCTCGGGCAAGGGGAGGCGAACCGCCAGGAATCCCCAGGCCGTCCGCACTTCGTGGTTCCCATCCTGCATGTGGCAGGTTTGACAGGTAGGCGCCGCGCTGTTTTCGGGCAAGATCCCCTGCTGCTTCAACAGGGCACGCACGCCGTGCTTGGACGAGGAATACATTTCCCACTGCGGATGGTCGAAACCCATGTGGCAGGTCTGGCAGGCCTGGGGTTGTTGGGCCTCTTTGCGGGAAAAGGTGTGGCGTGTGTGGCAGGCGTCGCACGAGGCCAGACCGTATCCCGAACCATCTTCCTTCAGCTTCTTGATATCCTCTTCGCTTTTCAAACCGATCTTGTGGCAGCCGCCGCAGCCTTTCATGCCCTGGATCAATTCCATGGGCTGCCAGTGGATGGTCGGCATGGCGTTCATGGCCGCCCAGGCGTAAGCGTGCTTACCCTTCTTGAACTCCTCGACCCGGTCCTCGTGGCACTGGGCGCAGGTTTCGGGCGTGGGGATCTTCGCCTTGCTGATGTTCTTGGGGGAGTTGTGCTCGTCGCCGTGGCAGACGTCGCACGTCACGTCGTTTTTGCTGTGCTTGCTGATTTGCCAGTCGGTGACGATGTTCGGCGTCTTGATCTTGTGGCAGGTCACGCAGTTTTGCGACAGCGCCAGGTACGGTACGAGGCTGATGAAAAGCGCGTACATCAACACTCTCAGTTGATGCTTCATGTGATCCTCCTGTGGATTAAAACTACTGAATGGTGAAGCGCCTGCGACGTTGCGGGCGCACAACCCGCGGTTTCGTTCCCGGAAAAGGGCGGAAAACCGCGATGACAAGGTACGTTATCGTGAAATGTAAAAACTGGAAATCGAGAGAAGATGTGTTCCCGGTGCTGGCTCATGCGCGTTGTTTCCGGGGTTGTTCCTGTTCTGTGCGAGTCAGTACAAAAGAATTATAGATATTCGAGTCATCTATCGATTTAATGTAGATAATTTTCTCTTGTTTTTCAAGCAAGAGAAAAGTTTTTACGATCAGACCAGGTACAGGCGCCGCTGGGGTTTCGAGAGGAACCTGGTTTTTTCCGGTGTCACGAGCACGATCTCCTCGATCGTGGCCACGCCGTGTCCTTCGACGGTCAGTCGAGGTTCCAGCGTGTACACCTGCCGGGCTTCCACCTTCATGAAAGGAAGCGTGCCGTATCGCTCCCAGCGGGGACAGAGAACGGAGCCCCCGTCGTGGGCCGAGCGTCCCACCTGGTGCCCGAGCGCGTGCGGATACTCCTTGTAGCCGTTGCCGGTGATGTATTTGCGTGCCACCATGTCCACTTTCCAGCATACCGCTCCGGGCCGGAGGTAATCCGCCGCCAGTTTAATGGCGTCGCGGATGACGTTGAATCCACGGAGTACCTCCCGGGGCGCCTGCTTCTCGCTTTTCCGGCGGATGTACCAGGTGCGTTGAAGATCCGAGCAATACCCGTCAACCTTGACGCCGAAATCGATGTTGAGGATGTGGCCGGGCCGGACGGTGCGATTGGTGGGACCGGTGTGGGCACCGGGCGTGTCCGGACCGGTGAACACGGCGGGACAGTGATCGGGGTCCCAGGCCAGTTCGAGTTTTCGTCTCCGTACTTCGCGTAGGATGAAGTCCGCAACCTTGCGCTCGGTCAATCCCGTCCGCAGGTACCCGGTGACGAGGTCGTAGATGTCCAGCGTCTCCCTTATCGCAGCCCGGATGCGCCGGATTTCCTGCGGCGACTTGCGCCCCCGAAGAGCGGCGAAAATTTCCTCCGCGGAAACGAGGCGCCGTGCGTACGGCGTGTCTTTCAGGTGTTCCACCAGTTGAAGGTACATGCCGTGTGTCAGCCCGTCGGCCATGGGCGAGCTGGTGGAATAGTTGATGGCAATCTTTTTCGGCTTGAGGTCTTTGAGCACGCTGCGCAGCTCCGGCCCGATGCCTTCCACGTAGGATCGCACCGACCGGAAGTGGCCGTGTTGTTCGATGTTGGCCGTGTCAAGGCTGCCCGCGATGGCGATGGTGTCCCCGCCCGCCGTGATGATGTACGCCGTTTGCCACGTGCAGTGTGAGCCCACCACCATGTCAAGTGCGGGGTCGGGCATGGTTGCGCTTTCCCGCACGAAGATGAGCCAGGCGTCGATGCGTTTTTCCCGGAGGATGTCGACGGCCTGTGTGATTTTTTCGTCAATCATTCGGTCCATGGTTCGTTCCTTCCTGCATGTTGTTGCGCTCCGCGAAAGCGGGACGCGTCACGTCAATCGCGCGAGCAGCATGTTGCCAATGCGTTTGATAAGTATGCCGGGATTCAAGCCGCCTGCTTCGGGAATGCCAGGCAGGTCGTCTGGGAACTGCTTTCCCCACACGTTGCGAAAATCCATCCTGCCTTGTTGCATGGCGTCGCGAAGGATATCCTTGACCTGCGACTCGATGAAACCCCGTTTTTCCTCGACAACGAACAGCTCATCGACATCCGCCGCGAACGCCGTCACGATCTCCGGGTCAACCGGGTAGGTGACGCCGAGCTTGAGCACGGGAAATTCGCCGTCAGCGCCAAGTTCGTAGAGGGCGTGCCGGAGGTAGTTGTACGCATTGCCGCTTGTGACGAACCCGATCCTGCGATCCGGTCCCGGTTCCACGCGGTTCAGGCCGGATTCGCGAATGATTTCCAGGAACCGGGGCATGCGCCTCCCGACAAGGTCGCGTTCGAGCCAGCCGGAATTAGGAGGAACGGCAACCCGCTCGTGGAGCTTGATCTCGCTCGTGTTCACCATTACCGTGTGATGCATCGAGACGGCCGGCTTCACGTTCGGATGGACGTTCACCGTGCCGCCGCCGTCCGCCTGGCTGGTCGTAACGATCATCCCGGCCAGCAATTGGGATTGCCCGGCTATGTCGAAGGCGAGCTTGATCCAATCCTTGATTTCCTGGTTGGTGGCTGGCTCGAATACCGGAATCTTGGCCGAGAGAAATGTATAGCGCGAATCCGCGCCGACTTGCGTGCTGGAAAGGGCCGGGTCGTCACCGGCGACGCAGAGGGTCGCACTGCCCGCTTCCGGTATCGTGTAATTGACGATGGCCATCCCGTCCAGGGCCACGTAGGCGCCCACGCTTTTGAAGACGGCCATGGCCCGCACACCGGGCACCGACATGGCGCCGTGCAGCAGGGATGCGGCCTGGTTCTCGTTGTTGGCGATGATGCCTTTGATGCCGTATTCCTTCAACAAGTCCCGGATACGTTCTAGCGTGATAAACACGCCCGCTACCGGCGAACCGGGGTAGCCCGTGACGAGGGAAACACCGGCCTCGAGTGCGCCTTTCACGATCAGCTCGTTTCCTTCGAAGACCTCTTTTCCTTCAGCACGTGTAAACCGGTTCTCCATATCAAGAGAATATGCTGTGTGCGCGGAACAATTCCAATGCGACTCCGGCCAGGATGCCGATCCGCGTCTCCTGCATGGGGTGCGCCGATTCAGGGATCACGGCCAGCGAGCCGCGCGGAAGCATCCCGGCTAGTTGCTCGGCTTCCCGCACCGGGAGCATGGCGTCGCGGTCGCCACACGAAACGCAGACGGGTGTCGCGATGTTGGAAACGTCGACCGTGTTCATGAAATCCGGTAGTGATACTACGTACCCGGAGGCAATTTCGCAGAGCGTCTTCCAGTGGTCTGCGCCCTGCGGGGCGTGATCCTGGCGAAGGACCTCGGCCCAACGGGGATTGTTTTTGGTGAGAGCATTGGGGCGGAGGTCCGCGGAGAACTCGTCCGCTTCCGGTTGCGTCCAGAAAAACCGTGTTGCGTGCATCATCAGCGCGCTCACGGCATCCGGCCGGCGCTCCGCCATCATCAACCCGACGAATCCGCCGTAGGAGTACCCGAACACGTGGACGCGGGAGAGGGCGAGGTGCTCGCACAGCGCGAGCATAACTTCCGCCGTGCCGCGGGGATCCAGGGCCGCTCCCGGCGACCCGCCGTGGGCGGGGAGGTCAGGGCAAACGAGTTGGCAATCGGAAAAATAGGGAACCATGCAGGCCAGCTCCCGTTCGAACGTCCCAAGCATGCCGTGGAGCATGAGGATGGGTTCGCCGGTAGCTTTCCCGAGGACGCGGTAAGAGATTTCCTGTTTCCCGTATTGAAAAAGACGACAAGCTGTCAAATCAACTCCTTTTTTGATACGTGTCAACATGCTGATCGAAAATAAATGCGATTATTTTGCAATAAATGCAAATGCGGGAATTGAATCCATTGCATCCGACACGCCGGATTTCTAACTTGATTTCAGAACAAGCCGCTTACGTAAAAGCGATGACAATGTTTATTGGGGGGAGATGAATGATTCGAGAGCGTATGACAAAGGCTGAACAATCGAAGCAGTTTACTCGTGATACAAATCTCTACAGGAGGTTTTGCAATGTTGCGTGCGAGCCGATTCTGGTCTTCCAGGTCCCGGGTGGCAGGCTTGTGCATTGCAACGAGGCCGCCTGCGATGTGTTCGGCGCCACTTCCGACCAGCTCCTGGATCGGACCGACGACGATCTGTTCGCGGATTTCCGTCTGAAGGACATCATCAACGGCACGGGAAATACAACGGAACGGCGGTACACGGGCACGGTCAACATCAAGCGCGACGACGGCGTCATCGTCTCGGCCCGCTCCAGGGGAGAGGTGATGGAGGTGGAGAAAGACCGCTTGTTTTTCATGAGCCTGCATCCCCTTGCGCGCGAGCAATATTCCGAGGGACGGTTGCAGACGGTGCTGGAGGAGATGTCCATCATCCTGGAAAACATCCGGGACAGCGTGTGCCTGACCGATACGGGCGGAAGCGTCGTGTTCGCAAACCCCGCCTTTTCCGGCATGGTTCGTAGCCCCGTGTCCGACGTATTGGGCTCGCCGATCTTTTCATTCTTTCCCACGCCTGTTCGCGGAGACATCGAGCGGCCTTTTCGCCGTCTCGTTGCCGATCCGGAGGAAGAGCCTGTCGAAATCAGCCTGGAAAGCGAAGCGGAAGACATTTTCCTGGATATCCGTATCGAAAGCATACATACCGAAACGGGGAATCATTACCTGTTGTTCGTCTTTCATGATTTTTCCCCGCTGCGGAAGGAAGCCCAGTACGGGGCGATATCGGAGGAATGGTTCCAGTACGTTTTCCGCAATGCGCCGCACGGCCTTGCTCTATTCAACGAAGCGGGGCGGTTGATCGACATCAACACGCGCGCTTTGAAAGTATTGAACTTGCCCGATGCCGGCGCCGTTATCGCCGCCGAGCTTTTTGACACATCCGATCCGGACATTCTCGGTCTCCAGGAAGCGGAGGAAGGTGCCGTCGTGACAAAAGTCTTCGAGGGTGTGGCAGAGGACTTTCCCCTCCCGGCAGGGTTCAGGGGGCAAAAGACTCTTCGACTCAGGTACCAGCCCATTCTGCACAAGAGCGGCAAGCGCAGCATCGTCCTTTCCATCTCCGAGCTGCGGCCGGAAAAAGCCGTGAAGGACGACCGCGGCACCGATGTATCGCAGGTCGTTTCCAGCGTGCCGGACGTGGT
>JAJRXL010000050.1 GCA_024276335.1 Bacteroidota bacterium | reverse complement strand
TGCAAACATGGCAGCCAAGCCTATCGAAGATGTGCTTAAACGGGGAGGTGACCTTCCGTCCATTCGAAAATGTACACAGAATTCGGAGACGTCTGAACACGTCAATTGCATGGCCTGCCTGTTAAACGCTGACCGGAAAACTAATTGCGTGTTGACCATCGGGGATTCCATTTTCGAGGTCGTGTCTTCACACCTTCCTGCACTGGACGGTCTGTCGGGCAAGATCCTCCTTGCGCGGGACATCACCGAGAGAGAGAGAATCAACGAACAGCAGGCGCACCAGGAAAGACTCGCGGTGCTTGGAAAAACGGCCGCGGTCGTTGCCCACGAAATGAATAGTCCGTTGGCGGCGATTTCCATGTACAACCAGATGATGGAAGCGGAATTGCCCGGGGATTCCCCGTTCCACGAACACGTGGACGTTATAAACCGGAACACGCAAATCTGCCAGCGGATTATCCGCGATCTCCTTGACTACGCCCGTCTGCCCCAGCCAAAATTCGAAAGATTTAACCTGCAGGAAATATTGCTGAACGTTGTTCGTTTCCTCAAGCCGGTTTATGAACAGAAAAGCATTTCGATCAATTACCATTTTGATTCCGGCGATACCAGTGTAACCGGCGATCCCAACCAGATGCAACAGGTATTCGTCAATTTGCTCGTCAATGCCATTCAGACGATATCACCCAGGACCGGTTTGATTCAATTACGTACCTTCAGGCCAAAAGAAGGCGGAACATTGTTTGTGGACGTGGAAGACAACGGCCCCGGCATCAGTGAAAAAAACCGGGAGCATATTTTCGAGCCGTTTTTCACGACGAAGCGCTCCGGCGGTACGGGGTTGGGGTTATCGACGGCGAGGAATATCGTCAAGGCGCATGGGGGAGATCTTATTCTCTTGCACAATGAGCCGGGCAAAACCATCTTTCGCGTCATCATCCCGGGATCCCCGCACATGGTTGCCGAGACTCCTGGCGAGGGAATGCGCGCGGTGCATGCGCGCGGAAACGAAATTCACCGGAGCAACTGAAAAGGTATCGGGCATGTCGGACGACCTGCAAAGAATTACGTACGATTTACAGGACTTGAGCATCCTGCTGGTCGATGACCAGGAAGACGTACGCCGCGGGTTGAAGCGCCTGGTCGGCAGTCTTGGTTGCCAGGTGCAGACGAGCGCGTCGGGAGAGGAAGCGTTGGCCTTGTTGCGGAAAGAGGATTTTGACATTGTCTTTACCGACATCAAGATGGAAGGTATCTCGGGCGTTGAGCTGCTCGAAGTCATAAAGCATAACTGGGCGGATACCGAGGTTGTCATGATTACGGGACACGGTACCATTGAACTGGCCGTTTCCTGTTTGCAAAACGGCGCCTCGCATTTTATTACGAAACCGTTTAACAACAACGAGATTCTCTCGTTCATCGAGCGCGCGGGCTACAAGATTCTCTCGGCCCGCCATGCGCGCCGTTTCTCGGACAAGTACGCTTCACGGACGATCATTGCCGTCGATAAGTCGATAAAGAAAGTCCTGGAGTTGGTGGAACGAGTGGCGCCGAGCAAGGTCCCAGTGCTGATCGAGGGGCCCAGCGGCACCGGGAAAGAACTCATCGCACGGGAGATCCACAACCGGAGCCCCTTCAGGAACGAACCATTCGTTGCCATCAACTGCATCGCCTTGCCGGACACCCTCCTGGAGTCGGAACTGTTCGGCTACACGAAGGGTGCCTTCACGGGCGCGTATAAAGCGACGAGCGGCCTGTTCGAACAGGTGGACGGCGGGACGCTTTTCCTGGACGAGGTCGCTTCCATGTCGCCGTTGTTCCAGGGCAAGCTGCTGCGGGTGTTGCAGGAAAAAACGGTGCGCCCGCTTGGAAGCCGGGAAAGCGTGAAGGTGAACTTCCGGCTTGTGTCTGCCAGCAATCGCAACCTGGAGGAAATGGTCCGTCGTGGCGAATTTCGCGAGGATTTGTTTTACCGCTTGCAGGTTGTGAGGATATCCCTTCCTCCCCTCAAGGAAAGAAAAGCATGCATTCCCGCTCTCGCGCAGTATTTCCTGAAGCAGGCTGCCATGGAATTTCCGGGCGGCGATGATCGGCCGCCCGAACTCTCGCAGGCGGCGGTTACTGTATTGATGAACTACGACTGGCCGGGGAATGTGCGGGAACTGGAAAACACCATCCAGCGGGCGATGATCGTGCACAGTGGCGATAAAATTCTCCCTTCGCACCTGGGCCTGAGCGGCGACCTGAACCTCGGCACCGAGGCGTTCATGGAGACGAGCACGTATGAGGAGGGCAAGCGACAGGCCATCGAGAATTTCCAGCGCGTCTTTATCCGGAACGCACTTCAGCGTACGAACGGTAACATTTCCCGCGCGGCGGAGCTGTGCGGATTGACGCGCGCGGCGCTGCAGCGCATCATGCGGAAACTGGACATCAATCGCGAATCGATGGTAAAGAACAAGGACGCTCCCATATCATCCGATTAAATGAAGCGCCGTCCTGCGCGCGCAACATTCCCCGCCGGTCGTGAACACCTTCCTTCCCTAATAGCCCTGAGCGGAGTCGCCGCGTAACGGTCCCTTTGGAAAAGGACGGAGTCAAAGAGTGGAATGGAGTTTTCGGCCGATAGCATACACTTTCACCCCTCGCTTTTCCCGCATTCATTT
>JAJRXL010000458.1 GCA_024276335.1 Bacteroidota bacterium | reverse complement strand
CGGAAGAAAACCCTCCGGGCGGCAATCGTGGCAGGGATCGTCACTGCCGTTTGGTTGTACTTTCGTGCCGAAGCGCTTGGTATCGCCGCGTTACTCAGCTTATGGCTCTGGCGAAAAGCGTCCGCCCGTGTCGTCTTTGCCTTCTTCCTCGTCGTCGCCCTGTCAGCCGTTCCCTGGGCGGTCAGGAATTACTACGCCTTCCATACTTTTGTGCCGATGACGACCAACGGCTGGCTGAATTTCTGGCGCGGAAACAATCCGAACACGTCCGGCGGCAGTTACAGCGAGGACGGAAGCCCGAACTGGTACGACCGGAACATCTACAACCAGATCAAGATCATCCCGCGCACGCGCACGCACGAGATCGACATCATGCGCGTTTACCGGGCGGAAGCCTTGCGTTTCGTGCGGGAACACCCGTGGCAAGTCGCCAGGCTGTACCTGAAAAAACTGATCATGTTTTTCACGATAGACTTTTCGGATCCCCGTATTCGAACGCCTATCTTTATTGTTTCCCAGGGATTGCTGGTTTTTGCTTTTTTCTGGGGATTCTTTATTCTACGTCACAAGGGCCGCGCTCCCTGGCCGCTGATCATCTGCATTGCCTATTACGCCCTGCTCGTTTCCGCGCTGCACGTGGAGACACGGTACCAGATCATGGTCGAGATTCTCTTTATCCCGTTCAGCGCCGTGACGGTAATGCGTATTTTCTCGGGCACTGCCATTAACAAAAAACTGAAATCCGCATGAGCAAATCTCTCGTCATCATACCGACGTACAATGAAAAGGAAAACATCTCCCAAATCATCCCGGAAGTCCTGAAGCAGGATGAATCGATCGAGGTCCTGGTGGTGGATGACAACTCGCCGGATGGCACGGCGGAAATTGTCCGCAACCTGATTCGGGAGGAGCCGCGAATCCACATTATCACGCGCGAACGCAAGATGGGACTCGGAACGGCCTATGTCTGCGGGTTCCGGTATGGCATCGAACACAAGTACGATTACATGTTCGAAATGGACGCGGATTTTTCCCACGACCCGAAGGCCCTGCCGGAGTTCCTCGAAGCCATTCGAGATGCGGACCTGGTGTTGGGATCACGTTACGTACACGGAGTAACGGTCGTAAACTGGCCCATGAAACGACTTCTTCTCAGCTATTTCGCCAACGTGTACACGAAGATCGTAACCGGGATGCCCGTTCAAGACGCCACGAGCGGGTTCAAGTGCTTTCGGCGCGAGGTGCTGGAAAACATCAACCTCGATAACGTGAAATCCGGAGGCTATGCTTTTCAAATCGAGATGAGTTTCAAAGCTTGGAAAAAAGGCTTCCGTATCAAGGAAATTCCTATTCTCTTCGTCGATCGCCGCGTCGGCATTTCGAAAATGTCCAAGTCCATCGTGTGGGAGGCGGTCTTTCTCGTGTGGCAACTACGGTTCTATTCTCTCTTCGGCCTTATGGACACTTCGCGCACCAACCACGTCCCCGCCAAATCCTGAATACGATTATTCGTTCCGGCTTTCGTGGAACTGGAATACCAGTGATACGATCTCGGGAGTATTTCCGACGCGCACGGGCGGTCCCCACGTCCCAACTCCAGATGAAACGTAATACTGCGTCCTTCCTTTTTGCAGGTATCCCCAGCTTTGGTCATACACGAGGCTCGTGATCAAATTGAGCGGAAATAATTGACCGTGGTGTGTATGTCCCGATAATTGCAGGTCGATATGCGCGCGTTCGGCTTCCTGCAAATCCAGCGGCTGATGATCAAGCAGGATCACCGGCTTCGAGAGATCGACACCGGCCATGATTTCATCCAAGGTCTTCCGCCGCACGCCCCGGAACGACGCCATCCTGTCCTCCCGACCGACGAGGTAAAACAGCCCGTCGATCAGGCGCCATGTGTCCCTGAGCACGATGATACCGGCTTTCTCGATGTATCGCACCGCTTCCTCCGCTCCTCCGATGTACTCGTGGTTTCCCGTTACGGCGTAGATGCCACGCGGCGCACGGAGGCGGGACAGCGTTGCGGCCATGTTCTGTTCCACCACCGGACCGATGTCTTCGTCGATAATATCTCCCGCCACCAGAACGAGGTCTGGCTCCAGGGAGTTCACCCGCGCCACGATATCCGCCAGCCTCCGTTCATCGACGATGAGACCGAGGTGAATGTCCGAAACCAGGACAACGTGGAGTTCCGACAATCCGGGCACGCGCTTGTCTATCGATATCGTCAATGTTTTGACTCGGGGATGGACGGCGTTGTAGTAGCCAAAACCCAGTATCACCACGACCACCGTGACCACTCCCCCGAAGAGCCATCGATTCAAAAGGTCCATGTTGCCCCGAAGCAGTTTTTCACAACCGGGTATCGCCGGTAAAATCAGCCTCCCAAGATCGATCGCGACAACCGCCAGCAGGAAGTACATCAGGGCTCCCAACCAGAAGGAGCCCGTCCACACTAAGAGGTTTGACACGGTGCTACGGGCAAACGACTCCAGCAATCGACCGAGGGGATAGGCCGCGGCAACAATGACAAATACCGATGTAAATACCGTTCGGAGAATGCCCGTGCAGGCCAGCGCTTTCCATCCATGATTGAACACGTAGTAATTGATACCTGAATAGATGAGAAGGATAACGGCCAGGACGACGTACAAAAGATATGTCTTCACGTGAGCAGGAACTCCAAGTAAGGCGGGTTGAATTACAGGATACGGTATCCTCGCCTTCTGAACTCCTTCACGTCTTCCGGACGAGGAAAGGAATGATAAGAAGGCTGTATGTCCGGGTATGGAACGAGGGACACGGCTTTATTCCTGAACCCCTGCACCACTTCCCACAGGAGGTCGCCGCCGCGATCCTTCATCTTCTTCAGCATCTCATCGAGAGATGCGCCCGCCGGAACCGGAACCCGAATCTGCCGGATCAACGGGCCTTCGTCGATCCGTTCGTTGATGTAATGTACCGACAGGCCGATTTCCGCTTCGCCGTGATACATCGCCCAGAACACGGGCATGAGTCCGCGGTAGGCGGGCAGGATCGCGCTGTGGATATTGATGCACCCCAACCGTGGCAGTTCAATGAGCGGTTTCCGGAAAATCTGGGGAGCGGCCACGGAAATTACCAGGTCGGGTGCGCGTTTTCGAAGGCGTTGAAGAAAATCAACGTCGTTGACGTTGCCCGGCTTTTCCACCGGTATGCCGTGCTCGCCACACAGGCTCTCAATCGTCCGTCCGGCGGCCCGCCGATAGGCGTAACGCAAGCCTTGCGTGACGAATAAACGCGGTCCATAAAAGCCGAGCATCTGCCGGGCCAGGGCCGCAAGGGATTTCTTGTTGAACGGCTTGCAGATGGCGACCCCGGTGATCTCGATGTCGGAACCAACCCACAGGGAAAAGAACCGCCTGAAAAGCCGGATCACGTAAAAAACATCTTCTTCCGTGATGAAATAAATCCGCATCGGTTCCATGCCTTAAAATACGACGGGGAGGCATTCATTAGCGAATACCTCCCCGGAAAGAATGACAAGGCTAGCGACCCTACGAGCACCCGGTGGTGGAACCACAATCCTCGCACACGGTGCAGGCGCCGTTCCGTTTCACCCGCATGGAACCGCAGTTGTTACATTGTTCGCCCGTGTATCCCTGGACCCGGGCGG
>JAJRXL010000457.1 GCA_024276335.1 Bacteroidota bacterium | reverse complement strand
GTACCCCGTCTCCGGGTTGAAGCTCTGTCCGACTTTTGTCCAGGCCGCATCGAATTCGACAAGATCATTCGGATAACTTACGAAGATCCTATAGGCCTCGCCCGTGCTCGTATCGGCGTCCGAGGTGTAACTCTGCGCGACGGCTCCACCGAACGAAAAGTTCTTATTACCGAACAAGTCGGTCGTGGAATAGAGGAAATCCGCTCCGTACACCCCGTTCTGTCGATTCGATTCCATCTTTCCCACGCCGATGATGCCGACACTGGATTCCTCCAATATATCCTGCTTCCAGCGGAGCACCGTATAATTGGCCGCCGGGACAGTATCCCTCCGCGCTGTCTGGATGCTCATGGCTCCGAGGGTGGCAGCGCCGGTTTTTCCAAGCAGTCGCGCCCCCGCGATAATGGGAACCTCGGAATGATCAGGAGCCATGCCGATACGACGCGTATAGAACGGTTGAATGCTTCGTCCGAGAGCAAAGTCAAAATAGTTGCGTCCTTCCAGGAAGAATTCCCGCTTCTCCGGGTAATACAAGGAGAACCGCGTAAGGTTTATCTGGAAACGATCCGCCTCCACCTGTGCAAAGTCGGTATTCAAGGTGAGATTCAGTTTCATCGTCGGGGTGATGAGATAATTCATATCGGCACCCGCATCCACCAGGCCATCCGCTTTCCGCCCGGATTCCAAGCTCACCCCGGTGGTGCCGTAAGGCTTTATTTCTACCAGTGTAACATCGCCGAGGTTGTACAGTCCCACCAGTTTGCCCGCCCTGCTGACTCGCTCCAATTCCGAATCGCGCGACCACCCTTGCCATAATACCTGTTCCCGTTTGCGCCGGATGTTCCGTTCGAAGTTGATACCCCAGGTTTGCTCGCCCCCGGACTTGAACCTCAGCGTGGAAAATGGAATGTGGAACTCGGCAAACCATCCCTCTTCCGTTACCCGTGTTTTCACATTCCACACCCCGTCCCAATCCTCGTTCACCTTTCTTCCATTATCCAGGACCAGCGCATCCGCCCTGGCCCCGTTAGGATTGGTGACGAACAGGTAGCTGTTTCGGTGGTCATTATAGGTATCTATTATGATTTCAAAGTTATCCTCTGAATTGAAATCAAAGTCTCGTTTCATCTTTTGCGCAACCAGTTTCTCCGGACTGCGGTCATAGCACCACACCCCGATGTAGAGATTCTGGTCATCGTACAGCACCGCCACTTCCGTGCGCTCCGTGACCGGTTGGCCTTCGTTGAGTTCTCTCTGGGTGAAATTCGAGATGTGCGGCGCTTCTTGCCATGCCTTTTCCCCAAGGATGCCATCCACATCGATGGGTTGCGTTATTCGCAAAGCACGAATGGTGTCGGGCAATGACACTTGGGCCGACGCGTATCCGGTACAAAGAACGGCAACCAGGAGAAGCCCTGCTACCTTGCCGCGATTGACTACGGTTCCCCCTTTCATTCGTGGTACCTCGATCTTCGCCACCGGGCTCCCCTATACCTGCCGGGTGGAACTCCGGGACGAGAAATTACATGGATAAAAAACAAAACCCCTGATTCGCAAGCGACTCAGGGGTTTTCATCCTCATGGCATACGGATTCTTATGCTATCCCCGCCAGCTCCATGGCTTTCTTCGTCGGTATGGACTTGGGACGCGTGATCGGGTACCCCATGGCACGGGCGACAACCGCCTGAGCGGTGATGCCGAGAGCACGGGACACGCTGAACAGCACGGTGTAGTACGGGAATTCCCGCAACCCGAAGTGATAGAGCAGCGCGCCGGAACCCGCGTCCACGTTCGGCCATGGATCCTTGATCTTCTTGATCTGTCGCAAGACTTTGGGCACCACGTCGAACACGAGGGCAACGGTCTTGAATACATCGTCATCCGAGCAGTACTCTTTTCCGAAACCGAGAAACGCGGTAAAGCGCGGATCGACCACGCGCAAGACGGC
>JAJRXL010000049.1 GCA_024276335.1 Bacteroidota bacterium | reverse complement strand
TCAGAAAGAGATCAAGACTCTTCTCGCGGAACTCGCTTCGCTTCTACCGAAGAAATCCGACGGACGAGTAAAATTCCCCGTCGGTCGTGACACAACGGACATGACCCAGATGGAAAAGGATGGCGCGTGGAACTACTATTTAGTGGCCAATGATGGTTCCTATGGTATCCACAACCACGAATATGCGAAGGAAGTTCTCGAATCAACGATTGCTGAACTCAAGAAGATTCTCCCGGTCGAAGTACCTGACGCTATACCCACCGCGTACCGGCTCGGGCAGAATTATCCGAATCCGTTTTGGCCAAACACCACGATCCAGTTTGCGCTTCCCCAAGATGACCAGGTTCGCATTGTCATCTATGATCGAACCGGACGCGAGGTTAACGTTCTCGTGAACAAGCACTTCCGCAAGGGCACGTACAGCGTATCCTGGAATGGATTGAATTCCAACCAATCGCGTGTGACCAGTGGTGTTTATTTCTATACAATCACGACAAGGAATTTTACGGCAACCAGGAAAATGATTTATCTTCTGCCGTGATAACCATTGCCTCGCCCTAAATAGAAAGGCGGGTTATGTAAAGCCCGCCTTTCTTCTTTTCAAGCTTTCATATTTCAAACCAGTGGAAACCACAGGATCAAGATAATTCCAACGATGGCAAGTATGGTAAATGCAGGAAGCGTGTACTTGCGAAGATGAGTGGAACCCAAAAAGACAGCTATACCGGCCTTCACAATAGTGTTGGATACCGTGGCGAGAAGGATGGCGCTGACCGCGGTGGACTCGCTCAACGTCGTCTTGGCGAGGCTCGCCATCGATAACGTTATGGCATCCACGTCGGTCAGGCCCGCCAGGCCGGCCGTAACGTAAACACCGCTGTCGCCAAAATAGAACTCGGAAGCCTTCGAGACGAAAAGGATTACCGCGAAAATCAACCCGAACTTGATCGCGGATCGAAGTTCGAAAGGATTCGTTATCTCCACTCCCTCCGTGTTCCGACGCGCCGCCTTTCTCCACAGCCACAGGCTGGCTCCCACTCCCGTCAACGTTAACACAAGGATCGACGGCCAGATCAAGGTGAGAAGCTGCCGGTTGACCACGGCAATCATGACCAGGACGCGTGGATACATGATCGTACAAGCGAGTATGATTGCCGAACCGAACGTGCGACCGAGGTCGAGAGATTCCTTGCTCTTCTGCGAAAACGACAATGTTACCGCCGTGCTCGAAACCAGTCCGCCCAGCATACCGGTCAAGGTTATACCCTTGGAGGAACCAAAGATTTTGACGAGAATGTACCCGAGGAAGCTCACGCCTGCAATCAATACCACCATGTACCAGATTTGCCTCGGGTTCAAAACGTCGAAGGGTCCAAACGTCTGGTCGGGCAGAACGGGAAGGATGATGGCCGTGATGACGGCAAACTTGAGCGTTGCGTAGATGTCTTCTTCCTGGATTTTTTCCACCAGGTGATGTAAAGGCGCCTTGATAGTCAGAACAAGGGTCAGGATAACCGCGCTGGCGATAGTGATGGTATAGAATTCCAGGAAGACAAGCGCGCCCAGGATAAACACGATGAGGGCCGAGACCTCCGTCGTCATCCCGATATGCCCTTCGCGCGCGGAATACGCGTACGTGGTGATAACAAGGGCAAAGAACGCGGCGAGAGCAACCGCAAGCACCCAGTACGAGGTGGCAGAAGCCAGGAGCGAGGAGAGAAACCCGAGAAGCGAAATCAACGGAAACGTCCTGATGCCTGCAAACAACTCGTCTCCGTCGGCGCGGTCGCGTTCCCGTTCCAGGCCGACGAGAACACCGATAAGCAAGGCGATACCGGCTTTTTGAAGCACGACGGCCAGATCGGAAGTCAGCGCTTCTTGTGAAATCAATTGCACCGTAGCTACGGCTAAACGACCGGATGCAAACTCAACGCCCATGGCCCAGTTGCCTGTCGCAAATGCTTTCCACGTCATTCATGCCGTGAACACGTTTATCCTTCATGCCCGTCCGGCCATCCCAGCAATAATTTCTCTTCATCGAAATATGTTGTCCCTTCGAAAACCAGGTGCGCCGGACCTTCGAGGAACAAATCGTTGCCAATGCCTGCGCTGCGAATGTTGGACTCGATGAACGGAATGATTTCCACCCGCTCCGCCTCATCGAGCGGTTGAAATCCAACCTTCAAGCAATCTCCGCCAAATGTTTGCAGTACCACCGGCGGATCGATGTTCCGAACGGCGTGGCTGACAATGGCAGCCGCGATGGCGCCGGTTCCACACGACGCCGTTTCCGCTTCCACGCCTTTCTCGAACGTACGGATGTGCACCCGCTGATCGGTGTCAATGCTTACGAAGTTCGCGTTTACGCCGACCGGGCGGAAGTCGCCATGAAGCCGTATCTCCTGGCCCAGGTTCCTCACCGGAACGTCATCGAGGGAGGGATAGGACGTGCTTTCAAAATCGTCGATAAAAATCACCACATGCGGTGCCCCGTTGTGGACGTAGTGCGCCGTCACGGTTATATCCTGCAAGCGCAACGTAAAATTCAGACGCACCGTCTTGGGCGGAGGAAAGAACAGGCGAACACCATCGTCCAGTATCAGCGCCTTGTAGTACTGGTTCAAAACCTCGAACCCCATTTCATCGCCGGCAATACCTTTCCTGTAGGCAAACAGCGCGGCGCACCGTCCACCGTTGCCGCACATCGACCCGTCGCTCCCGTCAGGGTTATAGAAGGCCATGGTGAATTCCACCAGGTTGTTTTTCTCGATGAAAATCGCCCCGTCG
>JAJRXL010000456.1 GCA_024276335.1 Bacteroidota bacterium | reverse complement strand
GAGGGTTCTTGTGACATTGGAGGTCTAATACACGTGGACGAGGCGCACGTCCCTGGCAATCAATCCCTTTTCATTCTCGTCGAGGTCGAATTCGAAAACAATATCGCGACTGGGCAGGCGGTTGATGTCGCAATCCACGGGAAGATCGGTTTCGAGAACGAACACCGACCGGTAGGGAGACATGGGATGCCGCGTATCGGTAATCCAGAGGTTCGTCGAGATTTCCTTGAGGAACCTTATGAAGCCGTATTTCTTCTCCGTCCATGAATAGCAAACGCCACGGACCCTCGAGCCGACTTCCCCCCACGGTCGTTCGCTGGTCTCAACCGGCAGGAGACCGGGAATGATGTAACCCGAGATGAAAAAATCCGCTTCCCGACGCAGGTCCCTCGAGACGTTCTGGAACCCGAGCACTTCCACGCGGCACCCCTTGTTCTGGAGCGCCCGCACAACGTTGATAAAATCCCCGTCGCCGGTCACCAACAGGATCTGGTCGAGGTTTTCGCTCTGGAGAAGAAGATCCACCGCCATGTCCAGGTCCGCATTGGCCTTGCCGTACCGCTCTCCCAGTGAGTCCATGTGCCACTGGACGGGTTTTTCATTGACCTTGAACCCGAGATCGCGCAGGATGGAATGGTACTCGAGCGTCCGCCGGTAGGTGGGATCGGTGCGAAGGCGGTCACGGTCGATGGCCAGGTACACGTTCTGGCGGAGAAGCAGGCCGCCGTTGCGATATCCGAACTGGCGTAGTATATCGTACTGCATACCATAGCCGCCGTTACGGGCAATGTTTTCGGCGTCCACGAAAATTCCAATTTTTGCTTCAACCATGAGATAGCCTATTAGTTAATGAAAGCAGGTTTTTAATGTATAAGGAACAAACTGCATGGTCTAAATATCGAAGCCGCCACGTGCCGGCTATTCGTACACAGTTTGTTGTTGACAATAAGCGACCTTGTAGGGGGTGCAAAATGATTTTCGCCGTATATTTTATTGCCATTCCCTTGGTAACATCGCGGTAAGGGAACGGCCGCTTTCTCCTAATATGAGTAAAGAAACAACTCAAAAGCAATTCTGCGCACATCGGCATGACCCTTGAACTCCCTTCATGGTACTATGACATCGCGAAAACCGTGCTGGGCTTCCGCCTGGATTCCCGTGAGGCGCGTCTCTCGACGATGGAAAAGATCAACCAGTTGCGGTCGATGTTTTTCGACGAAAACGCCGCGCTCGCCCGCACCTGCAAGCCGTACCTGGATGACGAGGCTTTCCTTCGAGCGTACTTCGTCTACTTTACATCCGCCAACCTGCTCAAACTCCACCGCCCTTTGCAGGAATGGGCGGCGAACGCGGCCCCGCCGAATCCTCTCAGGATTTGCGACATCGGTTGCGGCCCCGGAACAGGGCTCCTGGGGACATTAAGCTGGTTACGCTCGCATGGCATTTCCGTCCCACTCGACTACACAGGGGTCGATCGCTCCGGGGCGGCGCTGCGCCTGGCCCGGAAGACGGCCGACGCCCTGATCCGGATTGCCGACACACCTGCCGGACCCGGAAGCATGTCTTGCGATTTCAGGTACGTGGATATCCACGACCTGCCTGACCGTCTCCAGGATTCCTTCGATCTCATTCTCATGATGAACACCCTGAACGAACTTCCTCTTGAAAAACGACACGCGTTTCTTGATCGAATGTCACCCCTGCTGTCGCCCCGTGGTTTTCTGCTCTTGGTCGAACCGGCGCACCGCATCGCTTCCCGGCAATTGCTCGAAGCGCGCGACCGGCTGGCGGACGCGGGGTGGACGGTGTACTCTCCATGCTTTTTCCAGAACCATTGCCCCGCCCTCGACCGGGAACGGGATTGGTGCCACGCGGAGGACGCATGGGAGCGTCCGGCTTTTTTACGGTTGATCGACCACCATACCGGATCGGTAAAGCTGACTTTGAAATACAGTTACGTGTTGCTTAACCGACACGGCGAGACACTCGCGTCACGGCTTGGATTGATGAACCTGGAGCGGGTGGTCAGCACGCCGTTCCACGAGAAGGGAAGGTTACGCCTTTTCGCCTGCGGAACGAGGGGCAGGCGGCTCATGGAATTGAACCGCCGGGATCTTTCCCCCTCGAATAAACCGTTCAAGAAACTCCGGCGCTACGACATCGCGGTTGTGGAAGGAACCGCTGAAAAAATATCGTTGAGAAAAGTGTTAAAGGATTCTCGCGTGGAGCGTATCGAACCTGGTCCAGTACATACTGACGGCGAGGTTTAAGCCGTTGACTCCACGTTCCACGCATTCAAGCGCTCCAGGATGAAATCGATGACCTGCATATGTTCCCCACGCCCAACACCCCTGATCTCCATCG
>JAJRXL010000455.1 GCA_024276335.1 Bacteroidota bacterium | reverse complement strand
GATCGACTTCGTCAATCTCACCATCCGCAACGATGAGCGGTTCCTCTACCTGTCTTTTGATGTCGGCAGGGAAATCGTCCTCCAGCAGGACAATGAAATTACCTTGTATATCGATACCGACGGCTCCGCTTCCACGGGGTTAGTCAACGGAAAGATGGGCGCCGACATCGTGTGGACGTTTGGAGCCAGGTATGGAACGGCATACGTTGCCTCGCGGCCCGTGCCCCTGAAACCGGCCGATATCTCCCTGGTTGCCGCGCCGTCATTCAGTTCCGACCGCTTTGAAATTGCTGTCGACCGGCAAGCCGAAATTGACGACATCAGGATGTTCACGGGGAGTTTCATCCGTGTCGTTCTTGAGGATAGAAGCTCCGGCGGCGACCGCCTTCCCGATGAATACGTACCGGTCCGGTACTCCTGGCGCGAGGACGACTATGCTCCCGTGGCCACGATTTCTTTACCCAGGACGAGTCCAGCCCACATCAGGATATTGAGTTGGAACGTCCACAATGGGGGATTCATGGACGCGGGCCGTCGGCCGGCGTTCACCCGGATCCTCCGGGCCTTACAACCGGACATCCTGTGTTTCCAGGAATTGTTCGGGAAGACTGCCGAAGAAGTGCAGCAATACATCCGGTCGATTCTTTCGCCCTCGGCCGACAGGGAGTTTGCAGCATACAAGATTGACCAGGGAAATGTGCTGGTAACCTATTACCCGGTGGAGAAAAAATCAATCGTACTGGACAACCACAGGTTGTCGGCGTTTCTGCTTAGAATCCACGATTCCCCGGTTCGGCGTCTTCTTGTCGTGAACGCGCATTTCCGGTGCTGCGACGCGGACGACAAGCGCCAGCAGGAAGCAGATGCGTTTATTTCTTTCCTGCGGGATACGAGAAACGGTTCCGGTCCTTTTGCGCTCCCGGAAAACACGCCGATACTTTTGACGGGCGATATGAATTTTGTCGGCGACCGGCGCCAACGGGAGACGCTGTTGACGGGAGATATCTTCGACAACGCCGCATTCGGGCCCGACGCGCCGCCCGATTGGGATGGCAGCAATCTTGAAGATCTCAACCCCAGGCATGTAACGAATCTCTTCACGTTCACGTGGCATAACGAGCCGAGCAATTATCTGCCGGGGCGTTTGGATTACGTTTTCTACAGTGGCAGCGTACTTGACGTCCCCCACGCCTATGTCTTTTCCTCGGCCGAACTGACGCCGGACGACTTGAAACGGATCGGAGTCTGGATCGATGACTCCCGCACCGCGTCGGACCACTTTCCCGTCGTGGCGGATATTTCCCCGGCCCGACCGGCGGGAGCCCGCTTTCCCGAAGCGTCAACGTTCTCTCTTCAACCGGTGTATCCGAATCCCTTTTCTTCCGGGTTCACGGTGATGTTTCACCTCTACAAGCCCGCTTCCGTTTCAATTGTCTTCACCGATATCCTGGGGAGGATTCTTCGTGTGCGCGATCTGGGGACGCTTTCGGCGGGCAGACACTCGATCCGGATCGGGAGTGGCAATCTCCCTCGTGTGGTAAGGGTACTGGTGCATGCGGGAGGAAAAACCGCGATGCGTGTCGCCGTCCGTAAGTGGTGATTCGTCCGTGGAGTAAAAGCGGCTCCTGACACGGGGGACAACCATCAGGCTTTTATATTCGGGCGAATATCCACAAATTGAAATTTCATGAATTTACATTTTACATATTACACGACATCAAGGAAGTAACACGTGGAAAGAACACTTGCAATTTTAAAACCCGATTGCGTCAGGAAGAATCTGACGGGGAAAGTTCTTCAGCATATTATTGACGCGGGGTTCAAGATCGTCGGCATGAAAATGATCAGCCTCACGCCCGACACGGCGGGTGGTTTTTATGACGTCCATCGCGAACGGCATTTTTTCACTGATCTCGTGGTGTACATGTCTTCGGGTCCGTGCATTCCCCTCATCCTGGAGAAGGAAAATGCAATCGCTGATTTACGCACGCTGATGGGAGCAACCGACCCGCGCGAAGCGGAGGAAGGAACATTGCGGAAGCTTTACGCGGAAAGCAAGGAACAGAACATCATTCACGGCTCGGACTCGCCGGAGAGCGCCGACAAAGAAATCAGTTATTTCTTCTCTGGTCGGGAAATCGTTTCGCTGACTCGGTGATGGCACTGGCGCGGTGGATTCGCCTTTCGACAGAGGTTCGCTGGAAGAATCCCTGGTGGTCGTATTGCCTGGACCGTTACCGGCTGGCCAACGGGTTCGAGGGGGAATATCATTACGTATCCACGCCAGGTTCGGCAATGATTATACCCATGCTGGAAGACGGTCGATTTGTCATGGTTAAGCAGTACCGGTATCTCAACCGGCGGTACAGCCTCGAGTTTCCCGCTGGCGGCGTGAAGGAAGGCATGGATGCCGCAACCACGGCGCGAAACGAATTAGAAGAAGAGACCGGGTACACGGCCAGCGAGTTCCTTCCGCTCGGGGCATTCAATCCCTTCAACGGCGTCACCGATGAAATCTGCCAGGTCTATCTTGCCCGCGAATTGACGCCGGGCGATTCGCGTCCCGATATCATGGAGGATTTCGAGCGTGTTTTACTCTCGCAAGAAGAATTGAACGGCATGGTCGCGGATGGAACAATTTGGGACGGGATGAGTTTAGCGGCCTGGTGCCTTTTCCAGAAACGAGGGATCGAACCGTCGTTTCTTTGCGGGCGCGAATTACGGTAAATGGCTAAAGACTCTTTCTGCACAGCGCTTGTATTTGTAACGTTCGCGGCATTGATCCTGGTTCCGAGTGGTATGCGCGGGCAGGGCCCGGTTCTTTCGGGCGCTGACGTTCTGGTTGCCGACTCGCTCCATTTGCTGAAAGGAAAGCGCGTCGGCCTCGTGACCAACCGAACGGCCGTATGCGCCGACGGTCGTCATCTCATCGAACACCTCGCCGGTCGAAAGGGATTTCAGCTACGAAAGATATTCACGCCGGAACATGGGTTCTCCGGTACGTTTTCGGCGGGTGAGAGGGTCGGCGAGCGTGAGCGCATCATGGGTATTCCCGTAGTTTCGCTGTACGGAACACAACGCGCGCCGCGCCGCGAAGATCTCTACGAACTCGACATCTTGGTTTTCGACATGCAGGACGTGGGTGTACGGTTTTATACCTATGCCAGCACGATGCTGTTATGTTTGCAAGCGGCGGCGGACAACGCGGTGGAATTTCTTGTGTGCGACCGGCCGAATCCCCTGGCCTTTCTCGGCGCCCGGGGTCCGATGCTCGACCCAGAGCTGAAGTCATTCATCGGCATGATGCCTGTCCCAATCCTGCACGGGATGACGCTGGGAGAACTGGCGCAAATGGCCGTGGGTGATAAATGGCTGGATTTTCGGCGCGCGCCGAAGTTGACGGTGGTTCGTATGCGTGGCTGGTCACGCGACATGACGTTTTCGGAAACAGGTTTAAGGTGGATTCCACCCTCGCCCAATATTCCACGCGTCGAAACGATGCTGGTGTATCCGGCCACCTGTTACTTCGAGGGAACGAACATCTCCGAGGGAAGAGGCACGGATTATCCGTTCGCCCTGATCGGTGCGCCTTTCCTGTCGGCGGATTCGATCGCGACGCGATTCCGGAACTACGACGTTCCGGGTGTAACCGTTATGCCGGTGAGTTTTGTCCCAAAACAACGAACCGGCGCCATGCATCCCAAGTTCGAGGGGCAAATTTGCCGCGGCGTTTCGATCTCGATCACCAACCGTGGCGCCTACGATCCCATGCGTCTGGCCTTGAGCCTGATGACGACGTTTTTTCATTTCAGTTCTGTTCGGATTACCAGGACAAAACATTTTGATTATCTTGTCGGGGAAAAGTATCTGGCGGAGAAGTTGCAATCCGCCGGAGCGATCGATGTAATCCTGGCCCGGTGGAAGAGGGCGGCGGTCCGCTTCCATGAACGCAGCCGGAAGTATTACCTTTATTAACTTCAGGATTAACCAGCATGAGTCTTACCAGTCGTTCGTTTTTAACCCTCATCTTATCGCTGTTTCTTGTTTCGTGTGGGAATTCCGGGAAGGAGAATGATGCGAAGGCGAATTCAGGAAACCGTATCTCCGCAGGGGACAACACGGGGAATGCTGAATCGGTGTCCGGTGAACGAGCCGGTGAGCCCGTGCTGCTTCAATACATGTTCGAGCCGGGGCAAACGTTTCGATTCTACATGCGGCACGTAGAAGAAATGGAACAGAAGAGGGATACCATCGGACAGGGAGGAAGAACCCAGGTGGAGTACTGGTTTGCGTTTACCCCGCAATCTGGTAACGTGCTGCAAGGCGAACTGACGCGGGTGAAGTACGCCGGAAAATTCGTCACGACCCAGACAGGTACCCGGGAATTGAACTATGATTCGGAGAACCCGGCTGATTCGAGCCGTAAGACCGTTTTGGCGCAGTTCACCGCGGCATTGCATCATCCGTTCTTTATCAAGGTCGCTCCCGTAGGTTCGATTGATTCCATATGGGGATTGGAGGGCATCGAGAATGAGCTTCTGGGAACGGATGCCGAGCGGACGAAGCTGGAGACCAAGGTAAATATCCGGGAAGATTACGCCCGGAACGTGCTGCGTGGCACGTTGCAACTGATTTTCCAAAAATTAAGCAAAGGGCCGGTGACGGCTGATTCGAGCTGGTCCATTACCCAGGATGCCATGCTGGGATATCTCAAGGTGCAACACAGGGCACTGTACCGTCTGACCGGCTTCGTGAACGAGGAGGGGAGAAAGGTGGGAAGAATCGAGATGACGATGAAGTCGAAATACACGGGTCCGAAAATTATCGAGACGGGGCAGGGGAATGCCGAGGTTCGTGAATATTACGTTTCCGGTAGCGGCATGGCTTTGTTCGACATGGACAAACATCGAGCCGTTTCCCGCAGCCTGCATCAGAATCTCAATCTGAAAATATTCGTCGAGGTACCGCAGGAACTCAAGGAAGCCACCAATAACCAGTTCGGGGACTTCTACATGACACAGACGGCGAAGATATCGACCGAGGTTAAGGAAATTCAATAATCATTGTATCGCGATGCGTACGATATTCCGTTCCCGGTTCAACCCGACGGAATCGAGGCGTCATCTCTAAATTCCGCTTTGCTCGTGATTCATGCTGATCATACCATCCATACCGATACAGAACCGGCGATGTGCCTGCCAGGTCTGCGGTGAGAAAGGGACGGAGGAGTTTTACTCGCGGAACCCGGTGGAGGTCGCCAAGCTCTGGCGAACTGAAAACGCCAAGGTCCTTCACATCGTGGATCATGATGCTCTGCAGGGGTGCACTTTCTGTAATGACGATATCATTCGGGAAATCGTCCAGGCCATAGACATCCCGGTCCAGTTGGCATCGTGGTTCGGTTCATACGACGATGCCCGGCACGCATTGGCGGAACTGGGTGTCTATCGCATCCTAATCGGGACCCTGGCTTACGAAGACCCACCAGCTTTTCAGAAACTGATTACGGATTTCGGGCACCATCGTATCATCGGCGCCGTGGACGTCATGGATGAGTTCGTCGTCATCGAAGGCGGAACGATGGCAACCGCGCGCACTGCGCAGGAGCAGATGGAGATGTTTGCAGACCTGGGTATCCTGCGAGTCGTATATAGCGATTTACGTCGTATCTCGGAGCAAAAAGGACCTCCCGTGGAGGACCTCCGCGAGCTCGCGAGAGCCACCGGCCTGTGCATCACCGTGAACAATACCGTTCGAAACTACCTTGATCTGAAAGCGTTGCAGGAATGTGACGAGCAGCGTATTGATTCGGTTATCCTGGGAAAGGTCCTTTATGACAATGTGTTTCCTTGCCAGAAAATCTGGCGGTTGAGTGAAAAACTTTGGTTTACACGTTGCACCTCGCAGCCGAAATGACACCGCGTCCCCTCTCGAGAATGAGATCGTCGGAATCCGGCTCCGGATGAGATATAGCGATAACAGCGTTCAGGATCAGCGGGTTTTTTCTTCCAACTTGTAGGGTTGTGCCATGAAAACCGTTTCTTCATTCGTATTCTTCTTGTCATCGGTGATCCTGGTATTCGTGTTGGGAGGGGCGGGTAACGACGAATACAATTTTTCGCTCTCCTCCTCGGAAATCGTGTACCCCGGCGCCGTGTCCCGCGTCAACGTACAAACTTACCGCTTTCACGGAACGATGCACATGCGCGTGTATCGTATCCCCGATCCGATTGCATTTTTCAAGTCGCAGGAAGACCCGCATTCGCCCAGGATCAGCTCGCTCAACCGCTCCAACGTGTTTGACATCCTGAAGCTGGGCATGCACAAGCTCGCCCTGTATGCACGAGTAGCGATTCGCGCCGTCACGAAAGAAGAAGCGCGGCGTACGCTGTTGAGTGTCGCCGGGCTGCCATCGTTGCGGAAAGAGATGATCAAACGGCAATCCCGCGAGGTTAAGCGCCCCGAAGAACTTCGAGACTTTCCTGTACTCAAGGAGTGGGTTGCCGAAATCCCTCCCGCTTCATACCGTTGGGGATACCACACTCTCACGATCAACTTGCCACGCGAAGGAGTGTACCTCGTGGAAGGAAGTGCCCGGGATATCATGGCATATACGGTCGTGATCGTGTCGAGGTACGGCCTGGTTACCAAGCGTTCCAGGTCCCGGTTGGTGTGTTTTGTTGCCGAGCGTAAGACGGGCGAAAGGGTGGACGATTACCCGTTGTACGTGTACCAGAACCAGGAGCGGCAGGCGGCCGGGTACACCGTGGACGGGATGTTCTCGACTGCTCTTCGTGTTGACCGGGACGATGATGATCCCTGGTGGGAAAGCTCCGACGCCCTCATCCTTGGATACAAGGATAAGCAGTTTATCATTTCTGATCCCTCGTATTACGGGTGGTTTGACAATACACCGTACCGTGTGATGAATTACACGGAGCGCCCCGCCTATCGTCCCGGGCAAACCGTTTACTTCAAATCCATCATCAGGAAGATAACGGAGGGCGGGCGCATGGAACCTTTGGCCGACGCCCTCGTCCCTGTGAAAATCTATGATTCGCGCTATGCCGAGATTTTCCGGGATACATTGACTACGAGTGCGTTGGGAACCTTGCACGGCGCGTTCAAGTTGGGCGAGGAACCGCCCCTTGGGTCGTATGCAGTGGCCGTGGTGCTCGAGGACCGGGAGTATTCCCAGAGTTTCAAGGTCGAGGAATACAAGAAACCGGAATACGCGGTCACGGTTGTCCTGGACAAGAAACGCTATGCGAGAGGGGATTCCATCAGGGCGCGGGTTCAGGGCAAGTACTTCTTTGGAAGCCCGGTCAGCGGGGCGAGAGTCGAGTACTTCGTGTTTCGCTCGCGGTACTACAAGCCATGGTGGAAGGGAACGGAATTCGAAATGTATTTCGCGGAAGACGAGGCAATGTACCGCATGTATCGCCGGGAAATGGTGGCGAGCGGAACGGGAACATTGGATCGCGAGGGGGAGTGGTCGTTTGCTTTGTCGAGCGGCGATCCGGCCGACCAGGCGAACTGCGATTATGTTTACAGCATCCAGGCGAATGTTGAAGACGCAAGCCGCCGGGCGGTGAGCGGCAACGCGAAAACCTTGGTGACGAGGGGGTTGTTTTCCCTGGCCCTTCGTACGGATAGTTGGATGGTGCAATCGGGGGAGAAAATCACCCTTCACGTAACAACAACTTCTTTCGAAGGCAAACCCGTTTCCGCGCCGTACGAGATCTCGGTGTTCCGGTATTGGTGGGAACGCCGGGAAACCGGCTCGGGGAACGAGAAAAAGTACAAGTACATACGGAAGGAGGAACTGCTGAACCGGGCCTCGGGCTATACGGACAGCGAGGGGCGCGCCAGGCACGAATTCCACTCGTCCAAGCCTGGGAGTTATTTGCTAGAAGTGCGGGCGAAGGATTCCCGGGGAAATCGCATCCGCGAAGAAACCAGCGTGTACGTGACGAACGAAGATCTTACGGTATGGTGGGACGGTGGAAGACGCGGAGGGATTACGATTATTCCGGATAAAGATTCCTACGAGGTGGGCGAAACCATGCATGCCCTCGTTACCGTACCGGCCCCCGGCCTGGATGTGCTGGTAGCGACCGAAGCAGACGATCTCTTGGATGTCCGAACCTATCATTTCGCTACCACATCCCGCGTCATTGATTTCGACATTACGGAATCCTGTGAGCCCAATGTCTTTTTCACCGTGGCGGGCATGTGGGACGATCAGTTCTACCAGAAATCGAAAAAGGTGCTTGTCCTGCCGCGGGAAAAGTTTTTGCGAGTGT
>JAJRXL010000454.1 GCA_024276335.1 Bacteroidota bacterium | reverse complement strand
TTCGGCACATGACGAAGATTCATCGTATCACCGCGAATTTTTTCGTTACCGATTCGACCGCTTCTCCAAGCGCGTTGATTCCGCTCACCCTGTACAAGTAGATGCCGGGCCCGACGCGGCTCCCATCGGAACGTCGCAAGTCCCACGTTACTCCCCCGTTGCCGTCTTCCTCCTCCACCTGGGCAATCTTCTTGCCGTCAAACGAAAATATTACGACCGTTGCGCGACGGGTCAGGTTCGCAAACGTCACGGTGGCCTGCCCCTCTGAAACACGGACGGGACTCGGGAAAACGAAAACATCCTCGAGGTTGTCCAGGTTGATGACGAATCCTGCCGTGCTTCCCGCCCCGGTGGTGATGGGTATCCCGTTTGCGCCCAGGACGTTCACGACTCTGATCGTGTACTCGAGGCCCAGGGCGCTGATTCTCCGGTTCCCGCCCGCCAGCAGGTGGACAAGCGTCGGGTCCTGCGTATCGAGCGTCGCAGAGCGGATGTTCATTCCCGGCGACAGGATGTAATTCAAGTGATTCGAGGCGGTCGCGGGATCCACCGAGAGATTGAACCACACGTCGATGGCATTCCCGCCCTTGTACTCCACGCGAAGAATGTACAGCTCTTGCTTCGAACGATTGACCACTTCGAACGTCGTCACGTCAGGTACAAAAGGAATCCCCTCGGCGTCGCGCAAGCCCGGAGCCGAAAGATTGTACGTGCCGTCGGCCAGGTCGCCGAACGACAGCAACACCTCTCGCGGATTGATGATGACCGCGCTCTCCGGGTGCCGTGCCGCGCCGAGTTGAAACGATTCCGGGTTGGGAGCCGCCGTGCGAAGGTCCTGCGACACCACCATGCGAACCTGGCCGTCGCCAAGGTAATCGGCGGTCAGTATGCGCGGAGCTTCGTGGGGGTTGAGTTCACGCGATACAAGGAGAGAACTGACCTGCGGGATTCCCGTGGAATCGAAAGCCGCGACTGCATACACGTAGGTTTTATCCAGTTCTAGTGTGGGATCAGTCGCGGAAGAGCCCTGGAATCTCCCGAATTCCGCCAGTGTTTGAACCGAGTTCCCTTTGTACAGGATGATCTCCGTACCCGGCTCGGCGGGGATCCAGCGTAACTGCACGGTTGTAGGCGTCTGGTATTCCACCGACAGGGCAAGGGGTTTCGAAGGACCGGAGTAAGCGACATCCTTCTCGTAGAAAACCAGGCTGTCCCTTATGTTGAACCCGAATTCCGCCACGCCGTTTCCGTCATAATCCTCGACCACGACGGCGTTGGTATTGACAAGTGGCTGGTACCACGCGGGAACCATGGTTTTTTTCGCGGCATCGTAATCGAAGATGTAGAGTTCCGGAAAAACGGTGATGATCAATTCCGGTTCGGCGTCGCTGTCGATGTTTGCCAGCGACAGGGAATTCTCGATGCGGGAAAAGACACCGAAGCGACCGCCGAGCTCGACGCCATAAAAACCCTGTTCCCACACGACGTTCGGCTTGTTCCCGTTGTCGAGCGCAAAGATCATCGCCCACCAGAAAGGGACGACATCCTCGCTCCCCGTCCGAAACATGATCACCGCTTCGTCCCTGCCATCGCCGTTTACGTCGCCAGCGGCCACGAACGCCGACGCGCCCTCGAAATCGTTTTCCGAAAGAAAGATCAAGTCGAAATCGTTTCCCGCCCGGTATTCATAGATGAATATGTCCCCGTCATTATCTGCAAACAGGAAATCCTTGCGGCCGTTATTGTTGAAATCGCCAATGCCCACCGCCGGCGCACCGAACTCGTTGCGCATATCCGGACCGGGGGCGCTTGGATTCTCCAGGACGGTGATCGTTTCCAGCACCGCGCTCGAAGCATTCCACCTGAACACGCCGATCGTGGTGTCGCTGGTTACGGCCAGGACCTCGGTCGTACCGTCGTTGTCTATGTCGGTGATCGTTATCGGCCAAAAATCGCTTCCTATCGTGTCGGCCCAGATCAACCGGTCGGGAAAGCCGCCGGGCCGCGAAGAGTGGTAGAGGTAGCCGTTCCGCACGAAGGACGCCAGGAGCTCCTGCCTTCCGTCTCCAGTAACATCCCCGACGGCGCGAGGAAGGTAGAAACCCAGCGCGGGAACAGTTCTCTCAATGAAACCACTTGATTGCCACTCCCGGATCATCAATCGATTTGACTCCGCGAAATCGTTCGAGAGCAATTCCATCTTGTTATCGCCATTGAAATCCGTCGCGTACTTGAATATGCGACCGGCGGGAAGGGAATAATTCTTGCGAACGAATCCGGAAGAGGGAACGGGAACAGGGACGGTGTAGCGAAAGTTTCCGGTCGGGCCGCGCGCTTCCGCGATCAAGCCCGACTCGTTTTCCGCCGAGAAATAGAACTCGTATTCCACCCCCTCCCGGAGTTGTTCCGCATCGATAAAGGCATGATGACTCGTCCCGATAAACAGGTTATTCTCCGCGCCGCCGTCCATGCTGACCCATTTCCACGGCCCGCCGCTTCCATACCGCCGGAACCAGAATCGCCCCAGTGTAGGCTCGTCAGAGATGTAACCGCCCACGACACCGAACGTTCTGCCCTCCACGACGGGCAGGAACAACGTACCCAGGAACGTGGCCGGTGTTCGATCGATACGAATGACGACTCGGTCTTCCAAGGTGGTACCCTTGTCGCTCAAGGCGCTCAGACGTAATACTACCGTCGTGTCCGGCAGCGCGCCGACATTCCACGTGGCGAGGGTCTCGTTGACCACTTGGCGGTTTGTTTTCGGAACGATGGTCTCCCATTGTTGCGGATCGAGACCCAGTCCGTAAGACAACGTGTACCCCGTCATGACCGGGGAGGCAGCGGTTCCAACAACGGTAATAGTATCCGCCGTTATTCCGGCAGTCACCGATGGCGAATAAATACGAACGACGGATGGGTACTCGACGTCCAGCGCCCGGTTCACGTCAAGCCGTCCCGCCCCGGTACGATGATCCCACCCCCGTGCGCCGACATCACGACAGGAGACGATAAGCGTGCCGCGTACTTCCTCCGGATCGAACCGGGGATTCAAACTGAGGATGAGCGCGGCGGCCGCAGATACGAACGGCGCCGAGGCAGACGTCCCGTTGAACGAATCGGTCTTGCCGTCACGCGCGGTAGTCGTGATGTCCAGACCCGGCGCCACGAGATCAACGGACTCGCCGAAATTGGAGAACGAGGCCAGCCCGTCGCCAAACCCTGTTGCTCCAACGGAAATCGTTTCATCGTAAGCCGATGGGTAATGAAGTTCATCTGAGGCGGAATTCCCCGCCGAGGCCACCATCACGACCCCGCGTCCGAACGCCCAACGCAGGACGTCGCGCAGGACGCGCGAATACGCGACGTCTCCGAAACTCATGTTGATGACCCGTGCTCCCTGCCGGACGGCGTAAATCACGGCCCGGGCGACATCGCTCTCCAGGCCCACGCCAGTCCCGTCAAAGGCCCGGAGAACCATCATCCGGCACCCGGGGGCAACACCGGCAACGCCAATGCCGTTGTCCGCCTCCGCGCCGATGATGCCCGCCACCGCCGTCCCGTGCCCCATCTCGTCCGCGGGATCGGGATCGGGCACAGTGTTGTCCCCCGTTCCTTCCGTCCGGGGCCGGTGTTGATCGGTGAAATCGTATCCGATGACGTCGTCCGTGAATCCGTTTCCGTCGTTATCCACGCCGTCGAAATCGCCCGGCACTCCATCGCGAAGCTCGGTGTCAGGCCAGGGATCGAGACGCCCGTTCCCGTTGGCATCCTCCGCCGTGTTGATCCAAAACTGGTTCACGAGGTCCGGGTGGTCGTACTCGACGCCCGTGTCGATCACCCCGATGACGACCTTGGAGGAGCCCGTGGTCTTCTGCCAGGCCAGTTCCATACCCACGCGCTTCACACCCCATTGCGACGGATATTCGGGATCATTCGGAAAATCATCGACACGCAGCGTATGCACCCGTTCCACGTACTCCACTATTCCCGTTCCCATCGCGGTGTTACGTATCTCCGAGTCGGGTATCACGGACGGCACGATGACCAGAAGGATGCGATCCGGGAAATCGCTTCCCTTCCGCAGCACACGCCGCACGGGCATCAACGGCGCGATGCGGACATCGAGAGGTTCAAAGACCCGTTGAAGATCAGCAACCGTCGCGCGCGTGGAGGTTGCGTTCGCGGAGGCATCGGCCCGGATCACGACAAAGTATAGCCTCGAACCGGAACCTGGAACGGAATGAGACGCATCGGTTAAAACAAGCAACAGCGCCAACGCAACGACGATCCTTTTCACCTACGTTTCCCTGTCGTCTTTTTTCACATCCTTTTCAATAGGAACCGGGTAGTGCCCATCGAAGCAGGCGGTGCAGTAGCCCTTCTTCCCGGAATTATCGACCACGGACAGCATTCCCTCCTGCGACAGGTAGGCCAGGGAATCGGCCTGCAAGTAGTTGCAAATCCCTTCCACGTCGCCCTGGAACTTGTTGGCCACCAGCTCCTCCTTGCTCGGAAAATCCATACCGTACATGCACGGATGAGTGATGGGCGGCGAGCTGATGCGCACGTGAAGCGCCTTGGGCTTGCTCTCCCGCAACATGCGCAGAAGTTGGAGGCTCGTCGTCCCGCGCACGATGGAATCATCCACGACCACAACTGTTCTGCCCCTCAGTACGCCCCGCACCATGTTGAATTTCAGGCGGGTCTTCAATTCCCGCTTGTCTTGTTCCGGCTGAATGAACGTCCTGCCCACGTAGTGGTTTCGTATCAGGCCGATTTCGAACCGCGTATCGATTCCCTGCTTTTTGTTGTTGCGCACGAATCCGAGCGTGGCCGTGTTGGAAGAATCCGGGACGGAAATAACGACGACGGGTTCACCATCGACGGGCCGGACCGGCGATTCGTCGGCCAGAACTTTGCCCAACTTCCTGCGGATACGATCCACGCTGTCGCCGAAGACCATCGAATCGGGACGCGAAAAATAAATGTACTCGAAAATGCAATGATGGTATTCGTCCACCTTCCTCCCGATCCAGTATTGCGTCGGCTCGTTTCCGTCCAGGCAAGACTGGTCGAACACGAGCACTTCTCCCGGCTCGATGTCGCGGACGTACTCGGCGCGATTGATGTCAAACGCGCACGTTTCCGAGGCGACAATCCATCCACCACCTTCAAGTTGCCCCAGGGCCAGGGGACGAATGCCGTGCGGATCCCGGGCCGCGATCAGCTTGTCCCCGAAGAGCATGGTGAGGGAAAACGCGCCACGGACGGTATTCAGGGAATCGAGGATCTGGTCGATGGGATCGTTTTTCCGGCTCCGCGCAATGAGGTGAAGGAATATCTCCGTATCGGTAGACGTCTGGAAGATCGTCCCTTCTTCTTCAAGCTGGCGCCACAGGCTACGCGTGTTTGTAAGGTTGCCGTTATGGGAGATCGAGAGCTGCCCGGACTTGAAACTTACGTTCAACGGCTGCACGTTGACGATGTTGTTCGATCCGGTGGTCGAGTACCGGTTATGTCCTATTGCAGCATTCCCGGACAGAAAGTTTGTCAGAATGTTGAAGTCGGCAAAGACGTCGGTGACCAACCCTGCACCTTTGTACACGCGCTGTCGGCGCGGCTTTCTTTCGCCGAGCGTTATTTCCGTCGAGACGATGCCCGCGGCTTCTTGCCCGCGATGCTGCAACGCGTGCAGCGCGTAATACGTGATAACAGCCGCCTGCGGGCAACCGTACACGCCAACCACTCCGCAATTGGAACGGGGCTTGTCGCAACTCTGATGATCGGATCCTGGCGAAATATCTTCTCTTTTTTCATTCATCTAGGAAAGATACACATAGCGAGAATGAGAATCATAAAACATGAAGAAAAGAGTATCAACTCGGCCCGGAACAATGGGATATGTCCTTAATTCGAAGCATCGATTCAGGCATCGAGCCCCACGCGTATGGGATTGGAGAAAATCCAGGCCTTGTTCCCGATCCACGCTTCCAGGCGATATACGCCGCGTTCCCGCACTTTCCATTCCAATCGGGTGCCCATGTTCTCGTGCAGCACTTTGCCGTTTTGCATAAGGCGCAAGCGCGCATGCTGAGGAATCTCAGCAACGAACCGGAGACCTCCGGACAAGGGAATACCGTCACCCGAGGTTATCAGCGTTGAGCCGGCAACACCGTAAAACCGGAAGCCGCGCGCGGCGCCGTGATAGGCATTGGCGATGAACGAGCGTCCCGTGCGCAATGCGTCGTAAATCATGCGTTTTTCCATTTCAAAATGCTGGGGACTCCCGCGATGGAGGGGTTCGTCCAGCAGGACGTGTGTCCGAATGGATTTAAACATGACTTTGTAGGGAAAAATTTCCACGTCAAAAAAACCAAGCAGGTTGGACTTGTACGCATGGGCATCGACGCCCCCGATGGCGGCAACAAAGCGCTGTTGATTAAGAGAATCCCATCGCTTCAAGGTCCTTGCCGCCGGCCCGGTTATCGAACGCAACGGATGGATGAAACGCTGGAACTTGTTCTCTTCCGTTAAGCCCTCCATCCATTCGGACATGTGATTCCAGATTTCTATCCCGTCATAACTGTCCAACTCCCACCGGTTCCACGGAAACGGCGGGTGCTGGGCCATGTGATTTCGTTTTTCATCAGGGTGAGCGATGAACCCGATGCCCCCCCGTTCCCTGACCCGCCGTACATATTCCTCCGGCGGGAGTTGGTCGCCGACGGTTCGATCCAAACCGAACGCAAGGTAGTGGTTTTTATCCTCGCGATCGTTGATCTCGTACCCGATAAGCACCATGGTATCGCCATACCACCCTTCGAACCCGTCATGTTTCGGTTTCAATGTATTATGGTCGGTCAACATGATGAAATCCAAGCCGACTTCACCGGCATACCCGGCGATGTCGGGGATGCTACCGGTCCCGTCGGAATACGTGGAATGGATATGAATGGCGCCTGAATACTCGTGCATCATGGGCTTTCACCGTCAAAGTATTGAGAACGGCCCCAAGTTCCAAGGTAGAAGGTCGTCAAGCAGATAAGGCGCCATCAGAGGCAAACCGTGACACCGCATTAAAAAACCCGGCATGAACCGG
>JAJRXL010000453.1 GCA_024276335.1 Bacteroidota bacterium | reverse complement strand
TTCCAGGGGATCGCCCTGCTGGCTTATTTGCTCCAGTCGAAAAGTCTCGTCGAAAAAGCCTTTCTGTCTGCGTTTTTTCATGGCTGAGGGCACGTATTGTGGATAGAATAGAAGACTTCGCCTTTCATTGTAACAAAATACGAAAATTGCTTAGTTTTTGGAAGTCCCTAGGAGTCTTCGGGAAACCGGGACCAAGAAACGGCCAGCCAACATACTTCCATGTCAGCCCCCTGTCGGTCGAAAGCAGCAACAGATACATGGCCTTGGGACTTTCCGTGAATACGCTGATAAACAGCTGATCCCAGGGACTTTTATACACTGCGTACGCAGGAGCTTCCTGGCCGGCCATCCCCCGCGAGTGCGCATTTATAAACCGCCAATGTTTTTCTTTTTCAGAAAGGAAAAACAGACCGTTTTCCGTGCCGGCGAACAGACCGTTGCCTTTATCCATCGCGATGGAGTAGATCTTCGAATATGCTATTCCGCAATTCGCGGGCTCCCACGTTATGCCGTTATCACGTGAGCGATAAACGACATTTCCACCGGATGAAATTCGAAAAATGCCACCAGCAGGAGTCACCCCGACCGAGTAGTATGAATACGGCGCAGGATGCTTCTTCCACGATCTCCCGGAATCGGCCTAAACAATGACGCTGTCTTCGTAAACAACCACAACTTTTCCATTTCCATCTGACGCGACACCAATAGCACGTCCTGATAATTTCGCCCATGTATTGCCAACATCCAGGGAAGAATAAACCCCATGATAGGAAAAAATAAAGATGGTTCCATCCTGGAGCGTTGTTATTTCCTGGACAGGAGTTTCTGGCAATGCATAACCCCGGTCATTCCAGGACGTCCCGTTGTCCGATGACAAGAGCAATATTGTCCCGCCCGCAAGTATTGCTCCATCTTTCATATGGGCGAATGCCGAGACGGCGACACTGTCGCGAACAAGCTCCCAGTTTTCTCCCCGGTCGATCGATCGGAAAATCGCGTTTTTTCCATCCGATCCGAATGCTACACCTGTCGGCCCTACCGTGAAATACATGAGCCGCGTACCCTGCACGGAAAAACTTTCCCAGGTGATGCCTGCATCAGTGGATCGAACAGGGTCTTCGTACTTGGAACCGCAGAAATACAACCCTCCGTTCCCCGATGCAAATGAGACGACGTAACGACCCGAAATCTTCGTCCAGGAATCACCGTCATTCGTTGATCTGAAGATACCTTGACCGTACGCAATTAAGTTGCCGGAACCCGTGACGTGAAATCCACTCAACCATTTCGCATACGGCCCTCCCAGACTTTGCCAGAATTCCTGTCCCTGCATGGGGACATTGACCAGTGTCAAAACAAACAGCGCCAAAAACATTACACGGTGTAAAGAACAGTTGCCGGAACCCATGTCGTCATTACTTCTCGTCACTCGAATTGCCATATTGCCCCGCTTGATCAACTTCATTTCCAAGAATCATTACCCGCTTATTCTGCGCTTTTTACCTAATTTTAAATGAAGCTCGTGATGAAGTGTAAGTAAATCCCCCGGTACAACCAAACCGCGCGCATTCCCGGCTCGGCGCATGGTCTTCATAGCGACGTTTGTTCACCCTCTTTGCCGTTTACATCATCCTCTCCATTCTTCCCCTGCCTGTTCGTAAATGCAATCATTATCGCGAGCGCCGTCATGTCGTAAACCGCGTGCAACGTCATGCAGGCGACCAGCCCTGCCCATTCGTAAACGAGTCCCAGGCCGAATCCGGCCAGGAACAGGAACGCGGTGTACGCGATCTGGCCCTTGCTGTGGAAATTCAGCATGCCGTGAGCCGCCGCGAAAAGAAGGGACGCGATCCAGATGCCGACCACCGGTTGCAACGCCCCACGGAACAATATCTCTTCGCCCCATCCCGCCGCCAGCGACAGGACCACGAGGTCGTACCAGCGCGGCCGGATGGCGTTGACGATCTCCCGCGCCTTGTCCCGCAGCGCTTCGAACCAGGGTATCATGAACACGGCAACCGAAAAAACCCCGCCCATCGCGACACCGATGGCGGCGCCGACGGTCAACTGTTTCCACAACGGGAAACCGTGGGACAACGCCTCGAAGATGGTGTGATCCGTCAGGTAGGTGATGTACAGCCAGCCGCCGAACGTAAACACGACCGTCATGGCGAGGGAGAGTGCGTACAGCGACTTTCGCGTCAATTCCATGCTGGAAATGTAGTTATTACGGTGTCGAAAACATAAGCGCCTTACCGGCATTGCAGTAGGATTAACCGGCATCCCACCCTTTGCCCCGTTTATTCACATTGCGCCCGCCTTGGAGACTCTTTATATTCAAGAAGGATGATGCAACAAATAGGTTGTGTCAAGAGTGTTCAACTCCACGGAAAGCATTTATGTCACCATTAAAACGTGTACCGGAGCTCCGCAAACTCTCTGAAGATCACCACCATGGACTGGTCCTGGCGCGGCGGGCGAAGCGTGCGGCGGAAGAAAATGAAGACTCCGTTGCGCAGGCCTGGAAAGAAGTAAAAAACCGATTCAGGAATGAACTGGAGCCTCATTTCCAAATCGAGGAAAAGTACCTCGTCCCTCCACTCGAGGCCCACGGTAAGACGGAACTGGTCGAACGAACCACCGATGATCACCGGAGACTGCGCAAAGCCGTAAGCGAAGATGCGTTACGTTCGGCGTCGGGGCTCAAGGCATTCGGGGAGATGCTCGATCAACACATTCGTTTCGAGGAACGCGAGCTCTTCGAAGAAGCTCAGCGCCTCCTCTCCCGCGACGATCTCAAAGCAATAGAGAGGGCTTGCGAGACGCCTCCCCGCTCCTGAAGACACTGTCGCATGTTATTTTCGTTATATTCGGACTAAGCGCCTTCCGGGTTGCTTTATTAAAAGAATGTTATTGTTTTCGTTAATCTATCTGGCGATCAGGTTGCCAATATATTCAGAAACGAAACTCATTGCGCAGTTCCCTTCATCATTTGTTTTAGATTTTTTCTGGAAATAATTCCTGTAAGGCTGAAATAAATTCATCGATCTGAAAACCAGGCCGATAATAATAGCTTTCCCGTAATCGAATGATGCCTGGATGTTCGAAAGAGGAAAAGTACATCGAGACAAGGCGCCCCGCCTCCATTACATTGGGTTCGTCAGCATAATGATCACGGAATTGGAGGGCACTATTCCATTCATCCTCCATAGTAGTTGCCACGACGGCGTATACATCCAGCGCATGGTAACGACCGAACTCCTTATCAGCATTATCAAGCTGGTCGCTGAATGCGAAAAGCTTCATCATTATAAATGTGTACGGATGTGGTAGAAATACTACAGATTGAAAGGACTCTCCTGAACTAACTTCTCCCGTAAGAGATACAGGCAAGAGTCCTTCTTCCAATGTGATCGCTTCGTTCACGGGGTGGGCATGAATCCCAACGGAGGGTTTGGGCCGTGCGCGCCGCTTGTCCACGCGCACATCTGTACCTTTAAAACGTTTTTACGGTCCGGTCAGTATGTCAATCTTGACGCTGCCCGCCTCAATACCTCCCGGCCCAGGTTTCACAAATTGGTATTTCCTTGCAGTAGGAACGGCCTGATATCCAAGTTTAGCAAGCGCATTAGCAAGAGGCATTAATTGAGCAGGTTCTATAAGTAATTCCGGTCGCAGGAACAAATCGATGTCGTTTGTAGACCGTGGTTCAGGCCATTCCTGTAAGAGAGTTCTC
>JAJRXL010000452.1 GCA_024276335.1 Bacteroidota bacterium | reverse complement strand
TCCAAGCGGTGTATTGGATGTGTCGCGAGGAACGAGCGCGCGGTTTCCTTCCCCGGTGATGTGAAGATATTTAGTGGTATCAACTTGAGCGTAGGCAGTTCGGTGAATCGTATTCGTTGAAGAAGCAATCAGTATAATTGACAACATCCTCCAAATTATTCGTCGAGATGCCATTGTTGGCTCCTTGTTATATCAAGTAGGTACGTTGAGAGAAAGCTCCCCCACGATAATATATGACTGATCGTAATGCATGTTCTCTGATTTTCCCTTCAGTGTTTTTTAATAAAGAAACGAAAGAAACTATCCAATATTGTCCGGACGCTACTGTTATCCACGCCTATTAATTCAATAAACGACATAAGCGTGAACCTTTGCTATGCCCGTGTTTGTGCGCAGGAGCATGAAGTGAACGCTGCCGGTTCGCGCGCGGAATGTTAACGGAATGGATATCGTGTTCCTGTGATTAGTATTGTATCCTTTTTCCAGCTCCAGTTTACCCGCAGCATTGAATATCCACACCTTGATTTTCTCGTATTCCCGGATATTGGAAACAAACAGCGTTGGTTTTTGTCGCTTGAGAAATTTCGGGTACACAACGATTCCAGTTGGGTTATTTCCTTCGTCGTCATTTATTAAACGCACATCCGATAACGAACCTGTCGCAAGTATGGAATCTACAATGGATTGTAAAAAAGCCATATCATCGGCAAATGCATCGCTTTTCAGGTATTTGGATGGACGTGTGTTCCACATGAATCGTGCGAAAATGTTTCTCCGGTTGTAAACACCGTAACGCTGTGGGTAGAATATCGGCTCCAGGCGCAAGGAGAGAGACTTGGAATACCAGGTTGTATCTTCGTTTTGAGGCACCCATTTGATAATCGGATCGGGAGAGTAATCGCCATTGTACATCGATTCGAAGATCGGGTACACGTGTTCGGCCCAGCCCGTGGCGGGAGGAATGAGGAGGGAGTCAAGGATTTTTACCACGTCTCCCGTGCTGTTGTCCAGGAGTTCGATCTTGAAGAGCATGGTGTCCTTGATGGCCAGGTTCGAAGTGTCATGGGGAACCTCGACCTCGTAATCCCGGAAGAAGTACAGGGTGTCGCCCTGTTCAAGCACGAAAGGGAAGGACCGGAGCTCATTTGCGTACTGGTTGGAGTTGTATTCATAGACGGGCACTCTCGGAGACATGCGATGCTTTCTCAGGACGGTGTTCCACATGATATCGATGGTATCGCCGGTGGAGTTTTTCACGTAGATTTCGCCGCAAGTGTAGCAAAGAGCGGAACTGTCGCCGTACTGGCAGACCTTGACGAGATGGCTGTAGGGAACGTTGTCCCCGTCACGAATTTCGTAATACGCGCCCAACGCGGTCGAATCGATGTAAGGACGCTGATTCTGGGCCATGCATAAAGAGTTTACCAAAAGAAAAAGCAGAGTCAAAATTGAAGCGCGAATATTTCAATCTCTCTTTGTCATGCTGATAGGTGAAAAAACGTCGCAAGCAAAGTTACAAAAAAAACACTGCTGTCAATACATGTTATCAGCTAATAATAATAGCAAGCGTTATAATTTATTGAAAGACAACGTGTTATACGGAAATTATAAATTGATTTTTCTTTTAGGATATTTACAATTCGCAGGATGTAGCAAAATTACGTCGCTTTGATTCCGGGGCAGAGCCGCACTAAATTCAGTCAGGCATTCCGAGGCGAAGTACCCGCGCAGGCCGTCCGGCGTGGACTTCAGCCGGGGTTGCATGTGCTACCTCTTGATCACCACGGGCATGCCAACCTGGTAGATGGATAAGAGGAGGGTTTTCTTGCCCGGGATGATATCCGAGACGGTGTACTTGATCCATGACAATTGAATCTGTGCTTTTCCGGAAGACGGGAATGCCGACGTGGAAGAGCCGGTGAACGTCATGGAGCCGTCATCGTCTTTCGAAACAATGGGATACGGCACAAAATCATGGCTTACAGAGATTGAGCTGTCATAAAGTTCCGTTAAGGTCGGATCGTACGCGAAATCAGCCACCACGGCGTTGTTTTACCCGGATACAGTCCAGGTTATAGTGACATCGCTGGAAATATCGATGGTATCCATCGGAGATATGCTCAGGTTTAACGGATGGGCAGGCATATCGAACGAGAGATCGTACTGTTGCCGATTCAAGGTGACGTGCCACGTGTAGGAACCGCCCGGAGGGACATATTCAACGTCGTATTTATCCTCCTCAGGACCGTAGTAGATGAGGGATAAAGAGTTCGATGGAGAGCGTAGCTGCGTGTTTCCCAACCTGAGCTCGTCCACCGTGTACGCCACGCCATTGGGATTGAGAAAAAGCGCTGCGCCGAACTTCCAGTTCTCGGACGACGTATCCGCGAAGTCGTATCGATCCACGATGCAACCTTTGTACGTCGTCATTTTCAGCATGTTGTCGATACCGCTGAGGTCCACTCCCGCGACATCGAACAGGAATCCCGCTCCAAGCGGTGGCGCAACGGGGTTTTCATCCCGGCCGCAGGAAGCGAGAACCAGGGAGAGGCCAATGATGATGAGCCCGGAATATCGAAGTCCCTTTGTACGCATCACGCGTCCTCTGTGCAAAGAGGTTTCAGTAATTGTATGCCAAGATATGAATAAAAAGGAGCTTGTCAACCCCATTCGGAATCACATCGCCACGATACACCCGATCGAGCGCCTGAAGTCGAGACGCTTGATTTCCGCGTAGGTCAGCAGGTTCAGCTCCGTCAGGCGGTCCGAGGCGAAGTACCCGCGCAGGCCGTCCGGCGACACTGCCATGCCCCGTTTCACCTCGCCGATGGGAACGTACTTCTTCATTTCGAGCAGCTCCGCGTTCATGATGATCACGCCCGACAACCCCCGCGCGCTGGTCTTGTGCGTGGCGACGAAAATGCGCGATCCGTCCGGCGAGAAAACCACCGCGTCCTGACGCCCCCGGAACCGTTCCGGGATTTCGATCTCCGCCTCGGTCTCCCAGTTCTCGGTGTTGAGTAGAACCACCTTGTTCAGCGTCCCGAATGTCGCGGCCAGGAGCGGTTCCGAGGGATGGACGGCCACCCCCGTGGGACGATGTCCCGGCGGCGGAGAAATCGAGTGGAGGACGGAGAAACCCGGGGTGCTGTACACGGTGATGGCGCTTTCGCCCGCAACGTACAGGCGCGAGCCGTCGCGCGACACGGCAATGTCCGTGATGCCGGGGCCGGCGTCGAATACGTCGGTAACCGCGTTAAGCTTGCAGTCGAGCACGTAGATGTTCAGGGAAAGCGGCTCGGACGACGCCTCCGCGACATAGAGGGTGTTGGTCGCGGCGGAATAGGCGATGGGACCGATGAAGACGTCCCGCCGGGTGACGGGTATCCCCACGGTAGTGATGACGGCGTCCGTGACCGGATCGACGACGCTGATGTTGTTGGAAGCGGTATTGCTTACGTACAGGCGGCTGCCGTCGGCGTTGAGCCGGAGCGCGACCGGTTTTCGCCCCACCTGGATGCGGCGCACGATCCTTCCCGAGGCGGGATCGATGACGCCCAGGTTGCCCTCGTCGGTCAGGGAAATGAACAGCTTTTTCGCGCCCGCCTGACCGTGAGCGCCTGTTGAGTTCAACGCCAGCACGAGTATTAAAGTGGAGATGACCAGGAAAATTCGATACATTAGGATACCCTTCGAGGAACGATGACGATGGAATAGACGTGGTTCATGATTTGAAATTGGGGATTGCGGATGATAATTCAAAGTTCAAACGCGGGTGGAGATGATTAGTTTCCGGATGCCGGCGGCTGTTGCCCTGTTGGTTCTAGGCATGGGCGCCGTTTCAGCCCAGGACAAGTGCTTCGATCTCGACAGCGAGCCCGGCTGGATTTCACCCCCCGCATGGCAATGGGACTACACCTGGCAGGAGCTTGAATCTGACGTTGCCCAGTGGAGCGAGCATCCGCTCGTGGATATCTCCGTGATCGGCCGTTCCGTTCAGCAGCGTCCCCTCTACCTCCTGACCATCACCGCGTCCGGCGACGCCTCGTCCCGCCGCCGCGTATGGCTTCATGCCCGCACCCATCCCATCGAGAGTGAAGGCTCGTTCGTCATGCGCGAAATCGTGGACGAGCTTCTTTCCGGATCACCCCTGGCGGATTCACTGCTGTCCCGGTGCGTGTTCCAGGCGCTGCCCATGCTCAACCCGGACGGCGTGGTTGCCGGAAACGCGAGAACGAACGCGCGCGGCGTGGACCTGGAGAGCAACTGGTATGCCTCTCCCTCCGAGCCCGAGGTCGAAGCGCTCCGGGCGTACTTTACGCGCGTAATGCAGGAAACGAATCCCATCGAGGTTGCCCTGAACCTGCATTCCTCGTACCGGTGCAAGCGCTACTTCGTGTACCACGCCACCGCAGGCACGTCGGAGGCGTACACGAGGCTTGAGCAGCGTTTCATCGCCCTTGCGCGCGCGCGTTTCCCCGGCGGCATCGAGCCCTACACGTACTTCGTGAGCTGGACGGCGGGTACGCCTTCGCGGTACCCGGAGAGCTGGTTCTGGCTCAACTTCAAGGAAGCCGTGCTGGCCCTGACTTACGAGGATATGAATTGTGAAACGCACGGCGAGTACGATAAAACAGCGCGCGCACTCCTGGGAGCCATCGGCGAGTACCTTGGCGTCCTGGGTCCTGTCACACGGACGCCGTCCGCTCTCGCGCGAGACCACGGAATCCAACTGGATCAGAACTTCCCCAATCCCTTCGGGCCGTCCAGTTTCAGCGGGGCGCAGGAAACGCGAATCATCTTCCGGAACACCGGCCGAAAACCGGAACAGGTGCGGATGACAGTCCATGATCTCCTGGGAAGAAAAATGGCCGTGGTTTGGGAAGGAACCGCTGCCCCGGGAACCCGCACCGTTGCGTACCGGCCGCGGGGACTGGCGCGCGGCGTCTACATCCTCAAGGCGCAAGGCGAACGAGGGGCCGTCACCCGGTTGATGAATTACTTGAAATGATTGAACGATCGGGCCGCATGATATGTGAGTCCTGATCCCCGGTAAAATCATGACAACTAAAAAGACGCGGATTGAACCGCGCCTTTTCGTTACTGGCCGATGTTCAGGTCAGCGCCCGCGCCGGTGCCCCATGTTCCCCTTTGATCCGGTTCCGTTGGGTCCGGTGCCGTCGCAATCCTGCATTTCGCTTCCGGGCATGTAATCGTGATCTCTCCCGTTAGGAATGCCGTCGCCGTCCGCGTCCCGGGCGTTGTCGTTGATGCCGTCGCCATCCGCATCCATATAACCCATGTGGGAGTTACCCCTGCGCATCCTGGGACCGGTGTAATCCGGGTCCATGCCATTCGGGATGCCATCACCGTCGGCGTCCATGGCGTGGTCGTTGATACCGTCGCCGTTCCGGTCCACAAAGCCGGCGTTGGAAGGCTTTCCTTTTCCATCGAACTGAGCGTAGGAGGTATTCGTCAATGCACCGAGGAAAAGAACAAGGGCCAGTGCGGTGGTGAGAGTCAAAAGCCGTTTCATCTTTTCATCTCCTTCTTAAATCGTTCATGAGTGAGGCATCTTTCGCCGTTTCCAATTCCGGAGTACATACTTCCAAAGCCGTGCCAGAAAAGGATTGCGCGAAACGGCGCGTATTTGGAGGAGGGTTCATTGTACTCGACCAGATTGTCGACACGCACGGCAGCTTTGCCGGTCGGGGAGCCGTGGAAAATACGGACAGGAAACAGTGGTGTGAGAACGATATTGCGGAGGGTTCCGCCGGGTTCCCTGGAAGTAAGCTTCTTGTTTGATGTTCTGAAAACGTAGTCCCAGAGCGGGGAACCAACACCGAAGCTCCGGTCGGGCTGGTGGAAATGGTGACGCAGGTGATGGCGGCAGAGGACGGAAAACACCTTGCCCTCGTGCGGGAAGTGGTGCACGGCGTAGTGCGTCATGTCGTAGAAGAGGTACCCGGCCGGGAAGTCTGCGAAGAACGGAGTGCTTTATTCACACAGTGTTCGATGAATAATCTCTTCCCCACATAAAACGTGGCAGAGGAACGGTCGCTTCAAAGATCGCTCCTTGTTTACGCTAACAATTCATGAAACGTGCTTTTTTAATAACTCCCACTTCCGGTTCACTTCCGCCTGAATATACTCCACGTCCTTTTCCGAGAGATTCTTGAACCGGCCCTGGGCTTCGAGGTAGTCGCGAACGGGAATACCTTCCGGCTCCAGGTTCAACGTGTACTTCTCGCCATGCTCGATTTCAAGGAGGGGGAAGACACGGCTCTCCACAGCCAGCCGGGAGATACTTATGGCCTGGTCGTCGGCGGTCTTCCATCCCGGGGGACAGGGAGAGAGAATCTCGATGAATTTCATCCCGTGGATGGACTTGGCTTTCCGGAACTTGCGGATGAAATCTTCCGGGTAGGCCACCGAGACGGTGGCGAGGTATGGAATCCGGTGCGCCGCCAAGATGCCCACGATGTCTTTCTTGGGTCGCTCCTTCGGGTGATTGTTGGGTGTCGTTGTCGTCCAGGCTCCGAACGGAGTGGATGAACTGCGCTGTATGCCGGTGTTCATGTATGCCTCGTTGTCGTAGCAGACGTAGAGGAAGTCGTCGTTGCGTTCCGCCGCGCCGGAGAGAGCCTGGAACCCGATGTCGTAGGTTCCGCCGTCGCCCGCCCAGGCCAT
>JAJRXL010000048.1 GCA_024276335.1 Bacteroidota bacterium | reverse complement strand
CACGAGGATAATATCGTTGGGGTACAACTTCAACTCGGCCATCGATTTTTCCGTGTTGGACAGCTCGAGGTACTGCTCGAGGTTCACCTCGAAGACCTTCTTTACCATCGTCTGATTAGAATCATCCAATGGTCGCCGGATGATTTTGATCCGGTCCAGGAACGCACCCTCGCGAAAACCTCCCGCGTAGGAGAACAGGTCCAGGAGGTTCATGTTGCTCGGGATGCGATACCGACCGGGATTGTTGACGAACCCCCATATACTCACGTCGAAGTTGAGGCCCGTTTCGCTGCCGAAGTCATAATAGGCCCCGCCAGTGCGAATGATTGTCCCCGTTCCACCTCCCCTTGATTGCCCCTCCAGGATTTGGGCCTGAACTGGAAAGGCGATAACGGACAGAACCAGGAACCCGATAACAACAATAAGGGAACGCATCACGATTCGTTTTCCCTGGCTTTCTGGGCTTCTTCAATAACTTTTTTCTGCACGTCGGGCGGCATCTCTTCGTAATGAGAGAAGCGCCTCGTATAAATTCCGCGCCCTTGCGTCATGGATCGCAGACTCGTAGCATATTGGTAGAGCTCGGCCAAAGGAATCAAGGCCTTGATGATCTGGAAATGGCCGTCGGTATCCATGCCCAGGATCTTCCCCCTTCGTGAAGACACGTCGCCCATGACATCGCCCATGTATTCCTCGGGCACGGTGACCTGTACCTCGTAGATCGGCTCCAACAATGTCGGTCTGCACTCGAGGAATCCCTTTTTAAAGGCCATGATAGCAGCCGTTTTAAACGATATCTCGTTGGAATCCACCGAGTGCTGTGAACCATCGAACAACGTCACCCGCACGTCCACCACCCGGTAGCCCGCCAACACGCCCCGTTCCATGATTTCCCGGATGCCTTTGTCCACGGCGGGGATAAACTTGCCGCTGATAACGCCTCCCACAATCGCATTCACGAACTCGTAGCCGCTGCCGCGGGGAAGAGGCTCCAGGCGGAGATACACTTCGCCATACTGCCCCGCTCCCCCCGTTTGCTTTTTATGCTTGTAGGAGACCTCTGTCTTCCCGCGGATGGTCTCGCGGTACGGGATCCTTGGCTGGCTCAAGTCGACATCAACCGAAAAGCGCTCTTTCAAGCGCTGCACCATGACGTCCAGGTGGATCTCTCCCTGCCCGCTGATCACCGTCTCGTGCGTCTCATCATCATACTTGTACAGGAAGTTCGGATCCTCCTCGTGAAGTATTTTCAGGGCGGTGCTGATCTTGTCTTCGTCCCCTTTGCTCCTGGGCTTGATGGCGCCGGTGATTATCGGTTCGGGAAACTCAATCGGCGGAAGCACGACAGGGAAGGTTTTCGAGCTCAGGGTGTCGTTGGTGCGGGTTTCTTTCAACTTCACGACGGCGCCGATGTCCCCCGCTACCAGGCGCGGCACTTCCTTGCGCTCCTTTCCGTTGATTGCATATACCTGATTAATGCGCTCTATCTTTCCTGTGCGCCGGTTGACCAGCTCCAGCCCCGAAGTTATCGTACCGCTGTACACGCGGAAGAAACTCATCTCGCCCACGTGCAGCTCGGTGGCCGTCTTGTACACGAAAAGGACCGGTTCCCGGTCGGCTTTCGGCTCGACGACAATTTCTTCACCCGTGTCCGGGTGGCGGCCCACGGCGCTGCCATGCTCAAGCGGGGTAGGGCCGAAATTGGAGATGAACTCCAGGATGCGGCTCACACCACGATTGTGAAGGGCGGAGCAACAAAACACCGGAAATATCTGCCGCTGGTACATGGAAGACCGGAACCCGCGACGCAAATCTTCCTGCGGCAATGTTCCGTGCTCGAAAAAGAGGTTCATGAGCTCTTCGCTCGATTCCGCGACCTTTTCCACCAGTTCGTCGTGGCGCGCCTTCGCTTCGTCGAGATATTCCTCGGGGATATCGGATTCGGTGTACTTCCCGTCGCCTTCTCTCGAGAACGTCAGTAGTTTCATCCGGATCAGGTCGATAACCTGGTCGAAGTTCTCTCCCTTGTTAAGTGGTATTTGCGCGGCAATCACATCGTTTCCAAAAGCCGATTTCGCCGCATCCAGCACGGCGTTGAAATCAGCATTAGCGTGGTCCATCTTGTTCACGACGAAAAAGAGCGGCGTCTTGTACCTTGCGGCGTTCTTCCATACCAACTCGGATCCCACTTCCACGCCTTCGAACGATTTCAATACAAGCAGGGCGGCATCCGCGACCCGCAACGCAGAGGTCACTTCACCTACAAAATCCGGGAATCCCGGTGTATCGATAAAATTCAGTTTCGTATTGTGATATTCACAACTCAGCAACGTACTGTTAATACTGATTTGCCTGCTTATTTCGTCAGAATGATAATCGGAAATGGTCGTTCCGTCTTCAATGCGACCAATACGATTCGTCACACCGGTGTCAAACATGGCAGCTTCCACGAAAATAGTCTTTCCGGAGTCGCTATGCCCGATTACGGCGATGTTTCGGATGTTTTCGGCTGAATACTCTTTCAAAAAACCCTCCTGCCAGAACGAAAGACATGAAAAATATCATCAAAGAAAGCTAATCCTTCACGAGTTTATATCCAAGCGCAGGCGGTTCCGAAACGAACAGAATTTTCTCCCCCCCACACCGACGGGCATAGCCAGTTGGAATTACTCCCTGCCTTTGATATCTTTTGCCGATAGATCAAGCGGGAACATGAACGTAGAAATTATTTCAATTGGAGATGAACTGCTGAACGGGCAGGTTGTCAATACGAACGCCGCCTGGCTGGGCGAACATCTGACCGTGGCCGGTTTCCAGGTCCGGCGGGTCACGACGCTCCCCGACGTGGTCGAAGAAATCGTTATCGCCCTGGAAGAAGCCACGGAGCGCAGCGACGTCGTCGTTGCCACGGGCGGGCTCGGATCCACTCCCGACGACGTGAGCCTCGCTGCAGCTATGCGTTTTTTCAATACACGGCTTCGTGAAGATCCGAACGTTTCAGCCGATATACGCGCTTTTTTCACGAAGCTTGGCAAGCAACCAAACCCCGATCATCTCGTCCAGGCCCGGATTCCGGAAAATTGTACAGCCCTGCGGAACACCAACGGTCTCGCGCCGGGCTTCTTTTTCTGCAACGAAGAGAAAGCCATTGCCTTTCTTCCCGGCGTGCCACACGAAATGAAGCCGATGTTCACCGACCAACTGCTTCCACGCCTTCTGCCCTTGCTAAAAACACGAGTCCAAGCCAGAACCCTCGTCACTACCGGCCTGCCGGAATCGAGAATCGACGAGCACCTCAGGGACGTCCAGGATCAATTCCCCGCGATCCGGTTTGCATTCCTGCCCGCGACAACGGGTGTTCGTATCCGCCTCACGAGTCCGGCGCTGCCTCGCAACGAAGGCAATTCACTCCTCGATCGCTGTGAAACGGCGATCCGGCAGCGGATCGGTCCTTTTATCATCGGCTCGGGGGCGGTTACCCTGGAGGAGGTCGTCGGGAAACTGCTGGCCGAAGGCGGGTTGACCCTGGCCGTGGCGGAGTCGTGCACGGGCGGCCTCATCGGCGACCGCATCACCGACGTGAGCGGCTCCTCCCGCTATTTCCAGGCGGATGTCGTCGCTTATAGTAACAGGAGCAAGGTCGAGTTGTTACAGGTTCCGAGGGAAACCATCGAAACGCACGGGGCGGTCAGTGGAGAGACGGCCCTAGCCCTTGCCGAGGGCGCCCGCGCAGTGACCGGAGCCGACCTCGGTCTATCCACCACCGGTATCGCCGGCCCTACGGGCGGGACGCCGGAAAAACCTGTCGGCCTGGTATGGATAGGCTTTGCAACCGGCAACCGGGTTCGTGCGTTCCACTACCGGTTCGGCACCGATCGTCGCCGGGTGAAGGAACGCGCCGCCCAGGCCGCGCTCGACGTCGTGCGCCGTCATCTCTCGAATTTGCCCTGTCATCCACGACCGGAAATGGAACGCTGATGAAAATTATCGAGACCATTGCCGACGAGTTGGGCTTCGTCCGCACCATCTCCCGCCTTGCCCATGAAATCCTGGAGCGCAACAAGACGCTGGAAAACGTGGTGCTTATCGGCATCCGGACACGGGGCGAGTACATCGCCCGGCGCCTGGCCGCGTACCTCGAAGAAGTGGAATCTGTCACCGTGCCTCTCGGCGTCCTCGACGTCACCATGTACCGGGACGACGTGCGGGGGCACCTGAAGCAGCCGCTGCCACATAAAACCGAGATTCCCTTCGACATCAGCGGCAAAACCGTGATCCTCGTGGACGACGTGCTCTACACCGGGCGCACGGCCCGGGCTGCGCTCGACGCCCTTACCGACCTGGGACGCCCCGCGTGTGTACAGTTAGCAATCCTGGTGGACCGCGGGCACCGGCAAGTTCCCATCCGCGCGGACTTCACCGGGAAAAACGTCACGACACTCGAACACGAGGAAATCCACGTACTGGTCAAGGAAATCGACGAACGGGACGCCATCCTGCTGGTCGAAACGCCTGAACCTCAACAACCGGGAAAAGACTGATACATGGCCTTATCAATCCGACACTTGCTGGGCTTGGAAAACGTACCAAGGGAAGACATCCAACTCATCCTGGACACCACGCCGTCATTTCTCGAAGTCATAAACCGACCTATCAAGAAAGTCCCTACTCTCCAGGGTACGACCATCGTCAACCTCTTTTTCGAGAGCAGCACCCGGACCCGTGTTTCCTTCGAGCTGGCCGAGCGCCGCCTGTCCGCCGACGTGGTGAATTTCGCCGCCAGCACCAGCAGCGTTAACAAGGGGGAAACCCTGCTCGACACCGCCCGCAACATCGAGGCCATGAAGGTGGACATGGTGGTCATGCGGCACTCGGTACCGGGAGCGCCCCACTTTCTCAGCCGGATGTGCACTTCCGCGTTTATCAATGCAGGGGACGGGGCGCATGAACACCCCACCCAGGCCTTGCTGGATATGTACAGCATCCGGCAAAAAACCGGTGCCCTGGAGGGACTCAACGTCTGCATCATCGGGGATATTGCGCATTCCCGTGTTGCGCGGTCGAATATTTTCGGGCTCAAGACCATGGGGGCCAGCGTGGCCGTGTGTGGCCCGCCCAGCCTTCTTCCCCACGATGTCGAGAGCCTGGGCGTGCGGGTGTTCACGAACCTCGACGAAGCACTGAGCTTCAGCGACGTCATCAACGTGCTGCGCATCCAGCTCGAACGCAAGGCCGGCGCGGCGTTCCCCTCGCTCCGCGAGTACCGGGAGACCTTCGGCATCACCGGCAAGCGCCTGGAACGGCTGCCGAACCCGCCCCTCGTACTGCACCCGGGGCCGCTCAACCGCGAAGTGGAAATCAGCTCGGACGTGGCCGACGGCCCGGCTTCCATCATCCTGGAGCAGGTGACCAACGGCGTGGCGGTGCGGATGGCCGTCCTCTACTTGCTGGGAACGAGAAAGGAATCCGATTCATGAACTCAGTACTTTTCAAAAACGCCCACATCGTAGATCCCATCAGCGGACGCGATGAAGTGACAGACATCCTTATCGAGCACGGGACGATCAGCTCGATCGGAAAACCCGCCGCTCCATCCTCCGTGGAGACGATCGACCTGAAAGGAGCCATCGCAGCACCGGGATTCTGCGACATGCACGTGCATCTCCGCGAGCCGGGATACGAGCACAAGGAAACCATCGCTACCGGAACCGCCGCTGCCGCTGCCGGAGGCTTTACCGCCGTGGCATGTATGCCGAACACCGACCCCCCGATCGACTCGGCGGAAGTCGTCCGCGCAATAATTGACCTGGCATCGGGATTGGCCGTGGATGTACTACCCGTGGGTGCCATCACCAGGAAACGGGAAGGAGAAGAACTCGCCCCGCTTGCCGAGCTTGCCGGTGCAGGAGCGGTGGCGTTCTCGGACGACGGCGCGCCGGTTGTCAATTCCCGGCTCATGCGCATTGCGTTCGAATACGCCCTCATGTTCAACAAGCCGCTTATCCAGCACGCGGAGGACCTGTCTCTTACCAACAACGGCTGCGTGCACGAGGGAGCGGTCTCCGCGCGTACCGGCCTTCCTCCCATTCCCTCGATCTCGGAAACCGTCATGGTCGCGCGGGACCTCATGCTGGCAGCCTATACCGGCGGGTTGTATCACGTTTCCCATGTAAGCACGGCGGGCACCGTGAATCTTGTCAGGGAGGCGAAGAAACGCGGCGTGCGCGTGACGGCGGAGGCAACACCACACCATTTCACGCTAACCGACGAGGCCACGGCGGGGTTCGATACCAATACGAAAATGAAGCCACCGCTTCGCAGCCGCGACGACCTGGAAGCCATCAAGGAAGGGCTGCGAGACGGTACCATCGACGCTATCGCCACGGATCATGCCCCGCATGCCGAGCACGAGAAATTGGTGGAGTACACCTACGCCCCCTTCGGGATCATCGGCCTCGAAACCGCCGTCGGGCTGACACTCCGCGAACTGGTCCTTCCCGGCGTCCTGACCCTGGTCGAGGCCGTGGAGAAGCTCTCCACTAACCCCCGCCGCATCCTGGGCTTGAAGGAGATTCGGCTGGAACCCGGGGAACCGGCCAATCTTACACTGTTCGACATGAACAACCGGTGGACGTTCGACGTTGCAAAGTCCAAGTCCAAATCGAGGAACAGCCCATTTCACGGGGAATCGTTCCCGGGTAAAATCATCGGCATTTTCAACCGGCAACAGTTCATCCGGGCGAACGATTAACCGGAACATCTCCACAGTCGCAACATAGAAGCATGGATATTTTTTCCAATCAATAAACAAGGAGGAATCCTTATGAGGCTCTGGGTACTGCTCATCCCCCTACTGCTCGTCATCGGATGCGGAAAGAAGCAACAACAGACAAACAAGGAAGCGGGTGCCGCCACGCAAACGGGATACGCTGAAATCATCGATCAGGACCAGGGATACATCATCGAAAACGCGCGGGTGTTCGTCGGCGATGAACCGGCTGACGCGATCCTGGATGGCGTTGTGAAGCTGGTCAAAGCGAAGAGCACGGTCATGGTCATTCGCACCAGTGACGAAGAGAACAACGTCGCTACAATTCTCGTCTTGCAATTTCCCACCTTTGCCGAAGGGGCGGTCACTACTTACGATGGCAGCGAAGGCCCGGCGCGCTTTTACGTTGTTGGGACCGGTGACAACCGGGGAATTAGCACCGTGAGCGGCGTGGTGTCCGGTGAATTGCGCTTCGGAAAGAAAGAGAGCACCGAGTTGGACCTCGGTCTCAACCGCCTCGTGCAAGCAGGAACCGGGAGCATGGAAGTCGTGGTCTCCAACATCGACAACGGCGGCCTGTCCGTTCCGTCGGAAAAGAAATACACCGCCCGGTACAGCTTGCCTATCGTTACCATCGATGAAATCGCGCGCATCACGATGCCGAGCTGATTTTCAATTCCAGAAGACAATGCGTATTTTTTGGAGCCGGTCACTGCCGGCTCTTTTTCTTGCGTGAAACAACCCGACCCAGGCCTTTCCATGACAAGCAGTTCCCCGGAAAACGCGGCCGTGACGATATCTATCATCATCGTGAACTACAACGTCCGCCTTCTCCTGGAAAATCTTCTTCATTCCCTGTACGCTTCCCTTGGCGACATCCCGGCGGAGATTTTCCTGGTAGATAATGCCTCCGTGGACGGGAGCGTGGAAATGGTGCGGCGGGAATTCCCATCCGTCATACTCGTGGAATCCGGCGAAAATATCGGCTTTGCGCGTGCAAACAATCTCGCGTTACACCGATGCCGGGGAAAGTACATCCTCCTGATCAATCCCGACACGTTCGTCCAGGAAGATACCATCCCGACCATGATCCGCTTTTTCGAAGACAACCCGATGGTCGGGATGGCGGGTTGTAAAATCATCAACCCGGACGGGACGCTGGAGCCCGCGTGCCGGAGAAGCTTTCCGACCCCCTGGGTTGCCTTCACGAAGCTGTCCGGCCTCAGCAACCTGTTCCCTCGCTCGCGATTGTTCGCCCGTTACAACCTGACCTACCTGAACGAAGATGAATCGTACGAAGTCGATGCAATCAGCGGTTCGTTCATGATGCTGCGGCGGGAAGTGTACGACGCCGTCGGCGGGCTGGACGAGAGCTACTTCATGTACGGCGAGGACCTGGACTGGTGTTTTCGTATCCGCGAGGCGGGTTGGAAAGTCTTTTACACGCACAAAACCAAGATCATTCATTTCGGCGGTGAGAGCACCAAGCGGAGCAGCATCGATTCAACCGCGCTTTTTTACGATGCAATGCGCCT
>JAJRXL010000451.1 GCA_024276335.1 Bacteroidota bacterium | reverse complement strand
GCGCAGCCGCCCCACCCCAGGCCGGAAAAAAACAACCGGTTCGCGTGGGAAAGAAAGTCGGACGCAATGACCCTTGCCCGTGTGGCAGCGGGAAAAAATACAAACACTGTCACGGGAAATAGCGGGAATGGGACATTTCCTTCAGTGCCCGGTCTGCAACGAACGATTGTTCTTCCTTCGAACGCGATGCGAGCATTGCGGAGCGCAGGTCCAGGAACGAGTACCCAACCTGGACCTCTTCCATACCGTGTACATGGTGCTTGAAAATCCCAGCCGTGTCTTTGCCACGATTGCCCGCAGCGAGCAAAAGAATTATGTCTATCTCCTGTTTTCACTCGCCGGGTTCGGACTGGGAGGGGCGGCATTGTGGATCGCGCGGGCGGGAGAACACTCTTCGAACTTCGCGTTCATCCCGGTTACGCTCGGATGGAGCGGCCCGGTTGCGGGACTTGCCACGTTCAGCCTTGTCGCGGTAATCTTCAAGGTTTTCTTTCGATCACCGTATGATACGATAACCTATCGTCAGGCAGCCGCATTACTGGCGTACGCTCTCGTACCGTTGGTGGCCTCAGTGGCGCTCATATTCCCGGTTGAACTCGCCGTCTTCGGCAAGCTCCTGTTCTCGTTCGATCCGTCTCCATACGCCTACAAGCCCACCGCTTTTCTCGTGTTGGCCGGCTTGGACACGTTGGCGGTTCTCTGGTCCGTCGCATTGGTCTTCATTGCTTTCCGTGCAGTGTACCGCGTTCCCTATACGCGGCTTATCGCTGGAGTGGTAATGGCATTATTCGCAATTTTGTGTATTATATATGGAGAATCGCTGGTCATTCGCACTTTGCCCTAGGGGTTCCATCATAGTCCGGGATTTATCATAGCGTGTCATCCACACCTCAGAATAACGAGGATTCGCTCTACCATCGCCTTTATCACGGTCTCATCGTATCATGTCATCGGGACGAGAAACGTCGCTACGAGACTCTGGAATTCCTAATCGGTTTTGTCAAATCCGTTGAAGAGGGGGGAGCCGTAGCCTTGCGCATTGAAGGAAAGGACAACCTCCGAGCGATTCGGCACGAAACGAAGCTCCCCATCATAGCGTTTGTCATGGGTGATTACGATGACGGTGCCCAACTGATCACGCCCACGCTGAACGATATCGAAGAATTGTTCTCGGCCGGAGCGGATATCGTCGCTTGTGATGTCACTTCCCGAAAACGACCAAACGGATTGGATGGATTTTCCTTCCTGGAAGCGGCGCGCGCGCGATTCAACAAACCGCTATGGGCCGATGTCGCCGCATTTCGCGAAGGAGTAAAAGCCGCCAGTATTGGCGCAGATTTCGTGGCGACAACGTTATCGGGCTATACGCCCGCCACAAGCCGCAAGGATCAATCGCGCCCTGATTTTCAGCTCATACGTGACTTGGCGTTTTCACTCACAATCCCGGTAATAGCGGAAGGCAGGATTTACACCCAGGAAGATGCCGCCTACGCCATTGCGGAAGGTGCGTACGCGGTTGTCGTGGGAACCGCCATCACGCGTCCCAGGATTCTAGCCCGCATGTTTTCTACAACTATTTCACACGTCGCACAAAGCCTCCATGCCTCTTGACGAAATGCTCTTCGAACCAACCGTAGAAAACCTCTCGGCCATCTTGTCTTACCTGGAAGAAGGGGTGGTCATTTGCCGTCCGGGCGGGGACATTCAATATGTGAATTCCGCTGCTTCATTTATTCTCCAGCGTCCGGTCGACGAACTGATAGGCTTGAATTTAAGTATCCTCGTTAAACCCGACGTAAAGTTCGCCGAATTGTTTCATTCCGCCCAACAAACACCGGGCATGAATATCGTCGCCCGTGCCCAGGTCGTTACCACCAGTGGACAGGAAAACGAGGTTCATGTACGGCGGATAGGTTGTGGTAAGGATTCCGATCTGGTGGCATACATCATTTCGCCTGTCGGCTTGATCAGTTCGGCCCTTGGCGACGATAAGATAAACCTGAAGTTAATTCAGACGAGTCGGATGAACGCTATCGGCGATCTCATCGGCGGCATGGCCCATGAGTTCAACCAGCCACTGTCCGTCATTTCGCTCAATACCGGTATGCTCAAACGCCATTTCAAGGATACTGCCGATCCTTACGTCGATGGTAAACTCGACCAGATCCTCTCCGAGATAGAACGTATCTCGAACCTGGTATTGCAGATGCGGAAATTCGTCCGGCGGGAAGAATACGACGAGACATTTTTTCATATTCGGGATGCCATTGATGATACGCTTCTGTTCATGAAGTACAAGTTTAATCGCTCGCATATCATCCTGAGCCGCGAAGACGACAAGTCTCTTCCCCGCATCCTTGGACGGCTCTCGGATTTTGAACAAATCCTCTATCTCGTTCTGCAAAACGCCGTAGATGCGTTAACAACGACGCCACGGGAATCCGAACGACACCTGAATATCCGATCGATACAGACGGAAGAGGAAATCCGGGTGGACATCGAGGATACCGGCCCCGGCATTCCTCCGCACGTTCTGCAAAATATTTTTACACCGTTTCATTCGGCCAAATCGAAGGGAGAGGGTATGGGAATTGGTCTTGCCGTGTGCAAAGTTCTTGCAGACGAGATGCACATGACGATCACCATTTCCTCGGCGCCCGAACAAGGCACAACGATTCGTATTCACATTCCAAAGTCTTTGAGCGAACATGCGCAACTCTGATTTCACGGTACTGATTATTGACGATGAGCCGACGATCGTCCGGGCGCTGGATGAATTCCTTGTCGAAGAAGGGTTCAAGACCGTAACGGCATACACCGGCGAGGAAGGTTTGGCGAAGTTCAGGGAACATCAACCCCAACTCATCCTGGCTGACATCCGTCTGCCGGACATGAACGGCCTGGATATCCTGAAAACCATAAAAGCGACAACACCCGAGTCCGAAGTCGTCATGATCACGGGACACGGGGACGTGGATTCTGCTATTGAAGCATTACGGTCGCGGGCTTCGGATTTCGTGCTCAAACCCATTACGTTGCCCGCCCTGGATGTTGCCATTCAGCGCGCGATGGAACGCATCCGGATGACGGCGGAACTCAAGGCTTACACGGAGCGCCTGGAAGACCTCGTTCAACAGCAAGTGCGGGAACTCAAAGAAGCGCACAAGAAGCTGGAGGTTCTCGATCGCGCAAAGCAGAACTTTCTGAATCTCATTGCGCACGAATTGCGAACGCCCTTGACGGCCATCAGCGCGTCCAAGATGATCTCCGTTGAACAGCTTCATCCTGACGAGGCTCAGTTTGTGGAAATCATCGTGAATGGATACGAGCGCTTGAATGCCTTCGTCGAGAAATCTCTTCGATACGTATCGTTGCTG
>JAJRXL010000450.1 GCA_024276335.1 Bacteroidota bacterium | reverse complement strand
TTTTCGGCGTCGGGAGGCGCCTCCTACAAAACACAACGGCCAAGGCGTCTTTCGTTCCTCGGCCGTTGTGCATAAACGTGTCACACTGCTTCGCTGCTTAACGGACGTACACGATTTTTTTCATCGTGGTTTCGTTGCCCGCGGTCAGGCGAACGAAGTAGTTCCCGGACGGGAAGCGTGTTGGCGTGAACACTACCTGGTGGGCTCCTGGCATAAGTTCCGTATCTACGGGGCGCGCAATTTCCCGGCCCGTGGCGTCGTGGATGGTCAGGCGAACGGGACCGGCCTGGTTGACCACGAATCGCACCAGTGTCGAGGATTGCCCCGATACCGACCCGCCACCGAACGGGTTGGGAAACGCGGGCAACAATACTGCTGGGTCGTCAGCGGCGCCGGAAATCCCGGTAACGACGTCGGATTTCTCCGGGAGGAAGCTGATGGTGAGAAGACCCTGGAGAGCGGAAGAAAAGAAACGCGAGTTAATCGCATCCACGATGTTTTCTCCGAATTCTCCACGGATGATGGCCGCGCCCCGGCTCTTCTGGCCTCCCCATTCCGTGGCCTGGAGGACGTATTGCGTCCGCAAGGTCACCGTGTTTCCATCGTTCTCCAACATGAGAGAAGTAATAACCAGCGAGCACTCGAATTCCCGGTCCGTGCGAAACAGGAAACGAATCTTCGCGGGCTGCTCCGCCAGTTGGAATAATCCTTCGCTGATGCGAAACCGTACAGCCCCTTCGTCGAATCGTGCAAAGGTCATCTCATCCCGCCTGTCGAACAACATTCCACCGGCGAACTGGAGAATGAAAACGTCGCTCGTGTCCTTGTAAAGAATCGTCGATCCGCTCAGGTCGGCCAGCTCGGGGCACTCCCCTTCCCCGAGACTGGTGGAGGTGAGTACCAGGGCGGCGAAAAAGGAGAGAGCGGTATGGATACGCGTGAATTTCATGATCTTGCCTTCTGTCAATCAAGAAGTACGCCAAACACTTTGAAACAAGCGTACATGCGTAAATCAAGGCGCATTTCATGGTTTTTCCGGTCTCGCCCCTATTCCCGCCTGTATAGTCCTGAGACAGTATTCCCGCGCATGTCCAAGTATGAAACAGGATTCCGTCCTGCCCCGAACGGGAATTGTTTGACAAGGACAATTATTTCCCCCCGCGTTTTTTCCCATAGATGAACGACGGTTTTTTCCTTATATTCCTTTGACGTTCTGCTTTTGATCAAACATGGCAGAATGCGACGGACTTGCTGGTAGGCTGGTGAAATGCAGGCAGCACATGGAACACGACACGTAGCACCTTTTTGCATCGTCATTTACCATCATTTGCACGATACCCTGCTATCCCATTCCTCCCTTACATGGGCCCCCCGGCTTCAAGGGGCGGCCCGATCGACCCACCTACAAACCATGAAGATGTGCAATGAAACGAAAAACAGTAACGATCGACGGTAACGAAGCGGCGGCCTACGTCGCGCACAAGATCAACGAAGTGATCGCGATTTACCCCATTACTCCCTCATCTCCCATGGGAGAATGGTCCGACGAATGGTCCGCTCTCGGGCAGAAAAACATCTGGGGCACCGTTCCCCTGGTCGTGGAAATGCAGAGTGAAGGCGGCGCCTCCGGCGCGGTCCACGGCGCACTCCAGACCGGTGCGCTGACCACGACCTTCACCGCGTCCCAGGGTCTCCTGCTCATGATACCCAACATGTTCAAAATCGCGGGCGAACTGACCCCTACCGTGTTCCACGTCTCGGCGCGCACGGTGGCAACGCACGCGCTTTCCATCTTCGGCGACCACAGCGACGTCATGGCCACCCGGTCCACGGGCTTCGCACTGGTCGCCTCGAACTCCATCCAGGAAATCATGGACTTTGCGCTCGTCACCCAGGCAGCCTCGTTGAAAGCGCGGGTCCCGTTCCTCCATTTCTTCGACGGGTTTCGCTCTTCGCACGAGGTCTTGAAAGTCGAAGAACTCACCCTTGACGACATGCGCGCTATGATCGATGACGAGCTGGTGCGCGAGCACCGCGCCCGCGCCCTCTCCCCGGAACATCCCGTCCTGCGCGGTTCGGCCCAGAACCCGGACGTGTTCTTCCAGGCCCGCGAAACGGTCAACCCGTTCTACAATCGCTGTCCGGACATCTTCCAGGAAATGTTCGACAAGTTTGCCGAGCTTACCGGCCGCCAGTACCACTTGTTCGATTACATGGGCGACCCCGAGGCGGAGCGGGTTATTGTTCTCATGGGTTCCGGCGCGGAGAC
>JAJRXL010000449.1 GCA_024276335.1 Bacteroidota bacterium | reverse complement strand
CCGTACACAACTGTCAACCTCGACCTGATGAATCTCGATCCTAACACGTACCATCTCGAGGACAACATTTCTGTAGGTCAATGGGGTGACAATGACCCGAGCGACAATGCGGGGTATTCCGGCACATTCGAAGTCAATACCCATGCGCTTGCATATTATGGCGATCGTATCGATAATTTCAGTCCCTGGTCGTTCGGCGCTCCGACAACCGGTGGAAATATTGCCGTCGGCGCTGGAACTAAACTCGGTCTGGCGTTCTCGCTCTTCAACTACCCCTCGACACGGGTCACCAGCGTCGATATCATGATGGACGAGATTCCGTTCGTAACACCGACCGGTGACTTCCAGATTGAAGTATGGTCATGTCAGTACGGTTTCCTGGGTGCGCCGAACACACTGGTTGGCGAATCTCCGGTGATTGGGAGAAATGATTACCTCGTGAACAACTGGCGTACAATTCCTCTCGGTCCGGCTGGCAAAGGTGTTGGTGGGATCGAATTACAACCCGGTACGTACGTGGTTACCCTGCGCGTGGATTCAGGTGCTGTCCAACTCTGGCGGTACGAGATTCCTCTCACGCGTGCGAAGGATCATGCGACGTGGGATCAGAGCCAGTTTGCCACAGACTTTGGGCCATTACTCCCGTTTGTTGATGGCGGCACGCACTTGCTCGGTATTGCAACCGATCCGGCAGATCCTCCCAAGGACGCAGTTGCAAACTTCGGAGCAAATTCCATTACTGCTTTCCGTCTGAATGCAGTAGCGAAAAATGACTTCTCGATCGAAATGATGTCACCGATCGGAACATTGGTCCTTTCAAATCCTGTGACACCTGTAGCACCGACCGTCCTCGTGCGGAGCAACTCGCCGCAGAACGGCAATTCCCAGAGCTTCAACGTCCGGTTTGACGTGTATAATCAGGCTGGACAGCGGGTGTATTCCCGTGAGGTCTTTGCTTCGGTTACCCCGTATGCCACGACAACCCTGACATTCCCGGATTGGACACCTTCCCCGGGTTTCTACAATGTCGAGGCTGTTTTTACTCGTAATCCCAACGATGAGAACCCGATCAACGACAAGCTCAAAGCGAAGCTTCAGACCATCTCTCCGAGTCGCCCGGCTCTCGTTTATGACGACAACGTGAGCAGCGATCGCCTGGATATGTACCGTGCCGAGTTGGATCGTTTGGGTCTTGATCCGGTCGAGGTGAACGTTTCCAATACGCCGCTTAACGCTGAGGATTTCGAGACGATCTTTATCGCCGGACGCGTCGATACCGATGTTGAAAACGTGCTGAGTGCAGCCATCAACAACGGCATTAAAGTCGGATACCTCTATTCGCAGGATAACCAGACGGATGTGCGCGATGTTCTTTATAACGTCGATCATATCTTTGACGTCAAACGCGCGGGTTCGGTTGACTACGACCGTGTGAAGCTGAACGAGTTTGTCCAGCGCCATCCGATGTCCGACCAGATGGAAGCGGCTGTCAAGATTCCTGACGTGCAAATTCAGTCCAAGGAAGATCTTGCCGCAGCCATGCTGAGCAGTAGTCGCCAGCTTGATCGGGACAAGGCAGCGTTGATGGCGAAATTCCAGGGCGGCAACGTCGATCGCTCCAACCTGCTTCCTCCGATTGTTTCTACCGCGTACGACGAACTTGCCAGCGTGGAATATGTCGGCCAGAAGGTAAACATCACGTTTGTGACACCAAAGAGCGTCAAACCTCGTCACGACGTCACTACCGACAATACCACGCCTTCGAACTTTGCTCTTGAGCAGAACTATCCGAACCCCTTCAATCCATCCACGGAGATCCGGTACACACTAGCTGAAGACAGCTACGTGTCGCTGAAGGTCTTCGACATGCTTGGACGCGAGGTGGTTACGCTGATCAATAAGCACCAGAAGGCAGGTTCCTTCACCGTAACATGGAACGCGCTTAACAATGCTGGTTTGGAAGTCAACAGCGGTACGTATTTCTATCGCCTTGATGCCACGACCGAAAACGGGTCGGTCTTCACCAGCATGAAGAAAATG
>JAJRXL010000448.1 GCA_024276335.1 Bacteroidota bacterium | reverse complement strand
GATGCGTCGAAAGAGCTTGTTGAAAGAAGGACAGAGGTTATCGCACAACCGGCAGCCGTTGCAGATATCGAAGACGCGGAACATCTCCTTGTCCAGGTCTTCCTTGTCCCAGTAAACGGGTTCTATATGATCAAAAACCATCATGGCGGAAGTTCCCGGGTTCAGCAGTCCGAAGAGTAGTGGTTCATCTATGTAAAAAGCACGCGAGCGCCGCGGATTTCAGCGTGACGGCGGGCGCCCGTCGCGCGGGAGGAACGGATCGGATCGACGGGAGAAACCGCGGGGCCGACGCGGCGGCCCCGTCTATTCCCGCTTATGACTCCAGGGTGTCGTAGGCCTTCTGGAAACGTCCGGCGTGGGATTTCTCGGCGCGGGCCAGCGTCTCGAACCACTCGGCGATTTCATCGAAACCTTCCTCGCGGGCGGTGCGGGCGAATCCCGGGTACATTTCCGTGTACTCGTAGGTTTCCCCAGCGATGGCCGCTTGCAGGTTCAGCCTGGTGTCCCCGACCGGCTTGCCGGTGGCGGGGTCGCCGATTTCCTTCATGAACTCGAAATGCCCGAAGGCATGCCCGGTTTCACCCTCGGCGGTGTCGCGGAACACGCCCGCCACGTCGGGGTAGCCCTCGATGTCCGCCTGGCGCGCGAAGTAGAGGTACCGGCGGTTCGCCTGCGATTCGCCCGCGAATCCTTCCTTCAGGTTCCGGAGTGTTTTCGAATCCTTCAGTTCCATGAGCAATACTCCTTGTCTATGGTTACGGAAAAAGTATGAAAAGACGGATCATGTTTTCAGCGCTTCCAACACTTGCTCCACGTGCCCCTTGACTTTCACCTTGGGAAAGAAATGCGTCACCTTGCCTTTCTCGTCAATGATCACGGTGGTTCGTTCGATGCCCATGAACGTCTTGCCGTAGAGCTTTTTCTCCTTCCAGACGCCGTACTTTTCCAGCGCCTCGTGCGACTCGTCGCTGAGGAGCGGAAACGGGAGGTCGTATTTCTGCTTGAATTTCCCGTGCCGGTCCACGCTGTCCGCGCTCACGCCCAGGACGACGGCGCCCTTGGCCTGGATGCGCGCAAGGTTGTCCCGGAAATCGCAAGCCTCTTGCGTACATCCCGGCGTGTTGTCCTTGGGATAGAAATAGAGCACGACTTTCTTCCCCCTGAACGATGAGAGCGACACCTTTTTGCCGCTGTCGTCCGGCAGGGTAAAGGCCGGCGCTTTTTTACCGACTTCGATCATCTTCGTAGCCCTGAGCGTAATCGAAGGGCGGCCTCAATATTTTTGCCGATTTCAATCATCGCAGCGCCCTTCCAACGCTTATTTCAGCGCGGCGAGGGCCGCCTTGACTTCGTCGTAGTTCGGCTCCACGCCGGGATCGTCGGACACCCACTTGTAGCGCACGGTTCCCTGCGCGTCGAGAACGAACACGGAGCGCTTGGCCGCGGTGTATCCCTCCAACCCGGCGAAGTCGTCGTGGTTCACGCCGTACGCATTCACGACCTCGCGCTTGTAGTCGGACAGCACGGGAAAATTGAGGTTGTTCCGTTCGGCGAACGCGGCGTTAGCGAAGGGAGGATCGACGCTGACGGCAACGACCTGAGCGTCGAGGCCGTTCAAGTCGGCCAGCGAATCGCGGAACGCGCACAACTCTTTCTCACACACGCCGGTGAAAGCCGCCGGGTAGAACGCCAGCACGACGTTCCTGCCGGACAACCCCGACAGGGAAACCATCTCCAGGTTCGTATCGGGAAGGGTGAAATCCGGCGCTTTTATATTGACATCAACCATGAAAATCGTACTCCTTGCTGTTTGGATTGAGCTCTGTTACTTGTTGATGCAACCGCATTTCACGGTCACCTGGTATTCGTACTCACCCTCGGGGGTGACACGTCCCCGGGTGGCCAGGACTTCGAACCAGCTCACGGCATCCTGTCCGGCCGCGGCCACGGCGTTCTTGATTGCTTCTTCGATACTCGTGGTCGAGATTCCCACGACTTCGCGGTACACGTATGATTTTGCCATTTGGAGCCACCTCATTTATTCGACATGAAGAGAAAACACGGAAGAGTTCCGCGTATATGAATATCAGGGACTCGTTAAAAAACACGATCAAAACGAGCAGTCACAGCAAAAACAGCATTCCTCCGCAATTCGTTCCGCGAGCTACGATCTGCGCCTTCACCGGTCGAGGTAGTACTTCAGCACGTAATCCGAGACCATCCGGTCGGTGTTGAACATGGGAATGAGCGAGGTCATCGAGCG
>JAJRXL010000447.1 GCA_024276335.1 Bacteroidota bacterium | reverse complement strand
GACAAGGAGACCGGGAGACAAGGAGATTTTCGATTCTCGTTTATTGCGTAGATGCGTATGAGCGTATATGGGTGGATGAGTAGATGGACTCTCGGATTTTGGATGTGTCGCTTGTTGTCGAAATCGAAATCGGGATCGGGATCGGATGGACACTTTCTCCTTTTTATAATTGGCTTTGGGATTCTTCTTTCTTTGCGTCCTTTGCGCCTTCTTTGTGTTCTTTGCGGTAAAAAAATTAAACCGCTAAGAGCGCCAAGATTTTATGCCAAGGGCGCTGAGAATATGGAGATTGCTTCATCCGCCTGCGGCGGATTCGCAATGACGAAGCGGGTAATTCGCTCATTCGCCAACTCGGAAATCAATCCCGCACCCACGATTTCACAACCCGTTATTACTGCTATCGCGGTAATAGTATTGTAACAAGTAATTCTATCTGTCAATTCATTGATTTTTCGCATGATATTACCGCCTTAGCAGTAATCACAAGCAATAATGTGATTTTCTCCTTGCATCTGAAAATAGACAAGCGTATTTTACTGTTGTGACGGTAATATTATGCTGACAACAGGGGACATAGGGCGCATTATTCGTTTTCATCGCAAGAAGGCGGGCTTGACACAGCTTCAACTTGCGCGTCTCTCCGGTGTAGGAAAAACCGTCGTTTTCGATATCGAGAAAGGCAAGGAAACGGTTCGACTGGACACGCTCATGAAGGTCCTCGCGGCGTTGAACATCCGTATTGAATTGAACAGCCCGCTCATGGCGGCATTCCGGGAAAAAGACCATGAGAAAAGCTGAAGTCCTGGTCCGGGACGTGCCGGCAGGAATCCTGGAAGAGATCTCGCCGGGAGGCCCCTACCGTTTCCAGTACGCGTCCGCGTATAGCGGTGACCCCGTTTCGCTGACCATGCCGGTGCGACCGGAACCGTACACGTTCGAATCGTTCCCCCCTTTCTTCGAGGGGCTCCTCCCGGAAGGGATGCAGCTTGAAGGACTCCTGCGGCTGCGCAAACTGGACCGGAACGACCTGTTCGGACAGTTGCTGGCCGTGGGGGGCGACATGGTGGGCGCGGTGACGGTGCGGGAGCTGCCATGAACCGCTGCCCTATAACGTACGATCCCTGCGGAGAACGAAAATACTCGGATCGCGGGCTTCGGATGCTGTCCCGCCGCCTGCGCAACTTGGAGGACCTGCCTTACACCGCCGAGGAACAACGCGCCGAAGCAGTCCGCCGGGCGGCAAAGATGTCTATCCAGGGCGTGCAGCCGAAACTGAGCGCCGTGTTGAACATCGCACGGAGCCGGTTCGACGTCGTGGACACGGGAGGGAAATACATCCTCAAGCCGCAAAGCCTGCTGTACATGCACGTTCCGGAAAACGAGGACCTGACCATGAAAATGGGTGCAGCCGCGGGCATCGAAGCGCCGATGCACGGAATGGTCTGGTCGCGTGACGGAACACTTACGTATTTCATCCGGCGCTTCGATCGGACCGGTCGCAAAGGGAAATTGCCGGTGGAGGACTTTGCCCAGCTCTCGGGAAAAACCCGGGAGTCGAAATACCAGTCGAGCATGGAACAAGTCGTGAAAATCATCGAGGAGCGGTGCACGTTTCCGCTTCTCGACAAGATCCGGCTCTTCCGCCTTACGTTGTTCAACTTCCTCGTGGGCAACGAGGACATGCACCTGAAAAATTTCTCACTCATTACCCGCGACGGCAAGGTGGAACTCTCGCCCGCCTACGACTTGCTCAATACCACCCTGGCCCTGGGAAAAGCAGCCGAGGAAATCGCCCTGCCTCTGGCAGGCAAGCGTGCCAACCTGACCCGGAGACTCCTGGTGGATTACTTTGCCCGCGAGCGCATGGCGCTCAACGATGTGATCATCCGGGACGTCATGAGTGAAATAACCGCCGCATTTCCCGCCTGGTACGACCTGATAGACAGAAGTTTCCTGTCGCCGGATTTGCGCGACGCCTACAAAGCCCTGCTCGCTCAACGGCGGAAAGCGCTGGACGTTTAGGATAACGCTCTCCAACATCACGTACCCTTCCGCCTCCGCCACGGCGACCAGAGAACTTTTCCCCACGGATGAATCCGTGGGCTCTCTCTGCACTGCATCACGAGACCGTATCCGTCAATTCGAAAATTAATTTAGAATCCAACATTCAGCATTTAGCATTGCTCTCCCGTGGTCTGTCGTCCGTGGTCTGAATCGAAAATCAATTCTTAATTATTCATCCCTCATCCTTAATCAATCACCACTATCCGCCTGAGAAATGTGCGTTCCGTTCTAATTACAAGCAGGTACGCGCCCGGGGGAAGGCCCCCTGCTCGAAGCGCAAAGCCCTGTTCGCCCCCTTTTCTCCATCCCCGGAAAACCGTCCTCACGTTTCTTCCCAGCGCGTCGTACAGCTCCACCGAGACCATGCCGGAACGATCGAGCTTCGCGGTCACCGTGGCCGCGCTGATCACCGGGTGGGGATAGACCTGTATTTCGCTCTCTGACGGTACAGGCGGAGATGGAGTTACGCCCGTGGCGATGCGACGGTCGCCCCGGTAAATGAGCACGCCCCAAGCGCTGTAAGGTTGTGGCCCACCATCACACAAAGCAAAATCATCCACACCGTCTCCGTCGATGTCCTTCAGAGGATACGGAGTCCCATTGTATAAAACATTAGTGTGGTACTGTGCAGCCGGTACCCCCGTAAATATTGCAGAGCCCATGTATATTAATCGTAACTGCTCATTATAAATATCTTTCCACGTGATTTTGTAATCATATATTTTATCGCCGTTCAAATCGTAAAGTTGATCAG